>NZ_JABMIV010000018.1:0-63509 GCF_013332445.1 Brevibacillus sp. HB1.1
AGACTCATTAACGCTTTCGCTGTTCAGTTTTCAAGGAGCAATTTCCTGTCCTCAATGTTCATCGTTATTTGTGATGGCGTCTTAAGGACAAGAATTAATCTATCACGTTACCTATCTTTGAGTCAATATGTTTTTTAAAAAAGTTTTTAAGTATAATTCTCTTCCCCGAGTTTTCTGCGTCTGACATACTTAGATAACTCATTGGGAGAGGCGATTCTTGCATACATGCGAAACATGATGGAGTATCTCTCCTCCATAGCCCGCTTCACTAGATGATCAATTCGTTTATCACTAAAATCAAGGAGCATCTCTTCCAGCTCACGTTTTAACAAGTATTCTAGTTCCTGTACTTCTTTTGTATTAAACAAAAACCCTAGCAACGATATCGCCCTCCGCCTTACGAGTCTCTCCTCTATCCTTTCCATCAAAATTCAGCCCTATTCAAAATAAAAAGCCCTCCGTTTAGGAAGGCTTCAATTTGTTGGCAAATCTGAATTATTTCAGTAAGTTCAATTGCTGTAGTTGTTGGCCCACGATTTCCTTGAGAATGGTTGGCGTAATCGTACTCTCTACAATAGCAGCAACGAACAACAGAACGATCACAGTAAGAACCGCTACTGGAAATTGCTTGAGCGTATCATACCAATCATTTTTCAATTGTGCCATCTTGTGTGGTTGGATTAGAACCCCCACTGAGCGTAAACTTAGCACTCCTAGACGAATACCAACTCCCGCTGCAAACAGGATAGCTGGGAGCTCAAAAATTCCATGTGGCAAAATACCTGCACTAAAAATAACCCATGGACTTACTCCCACTGCACTGTATTTGAAAAGGATAAATCCAAGCAGTACTCCATTCGTGAGCAATCCAATTATGGGAAAGAATGCAAACAATATTCCCAGCGCCATCATCATCAAAGCACTGAAAACATTATTGGAAAAAATCATCCAGAACACCGCTAAAGGTCCGCCGCCGTTATCTTTTATCCGTTCAGCAATTTCCTTTAATTGGCCCATCATTTTATCGACCATATCTTCGACAACCGGTGCTTGAAAATAACCAATCAAGGCACCACCAAAAAATAATAAGCATGCGGCGAAGAAATATTTTCGGTTATCAAGCCATAAATGCCGCAATCGATTGCCCATGCACCACACCCCTTTACTGCCTCTTCATTCACTATATGCATTGTACCTCAACAATAGCCAACAGGCCAAAGAATATCCTTGTCTTCCCTGCATAAACTGTTATCGGACAAAGGAGGTGCTTATCCATGAAATTCATTTATGTGATCAGCGCGAAACGATTAAAGCAAATCTTAATTATCGTCACGGCCATCGTACTCACAGCTGGAATTGGTTATGCGGAACGCGATTCAATTGCTGCCTTTGCGGAAGGTGCCAGCACACAAGCCCCCCAAGCTATTTATAAGGTCGACACCAAAGAAAAGAAAATCGCCCTTACCTTTGACATTAGCTGGGGAGAGACACGAGCATTACCTATACTGGATCTGCTGAAAGAAAAAAAGGTAAACAAAGCGACTTTTTTCCTCTCCTCGCCTTGGAGTCAACGACATCCGGACATCTTGAAACGCATCAAGGAAGATGGCTTAGAGATTGGTTCGCACGGTCACAAGCACGATAACTACACCAAATACTCCGATGAAGAAATTCGCTCCCAAATGGCCAAAGCCGACTCCATCCTAACCGAAATGACTGGAAAGAAACCGACACTCATTCGGATGCCAAATGGTGATTTTGACAAACGAGTGCTGGAAATCGCGAATCGCATGGGTTATTCCGTCATTCAATGGGATACGGACTCAAAAGATTGGACAAATCCGGGAACTGATGTGATCATCAATAATGTATTATCGAAAGCTCATCCAGGAGACATCATCCTGATGCACGCGAGCGATTCTGCAAAAGATACACATCTTGCCCTCCCTGTGATCATTGATAAACTTCGCAAGGATGGTTATGAATTCGTTACGGTATCAGAACTCATTTCGGGTACAAGTGTAGACAGCAAAGAAATTCACTAAAACAAAAAAAGCTGACCTTCATTGGGTCAGCTTTCTCTTTTTACCAAACGGTGCAATTGCATGACTTGCCAGACGTTACAAAACAATAGTGGAACGAGCATGGACAGAGTGGCACGCACATTATCTTCCTTCAATGCTGGAATCCATTCCAGTGCCGTCACGACAAACATAAAGAACATCGTCGGTATCCATGCAGATTTATTGGTCAGACTCACTTTTCCATATGCGGTAACAATAGCGACAATCAATAATAGCGTTGGCTCAATAAAGTACGTACCAAATCCTTTTCCTTCACCGAAGGACGTATAGCGAAGATAAATCATATCGAAAAAGACAAACAAAATAAGAAATACTTGGACGCTTTTCCACAGGGAAGCCGTTTTAAATATCGTTTTAGCGAAATAATTAATCGTCATATACGCAAAAAAACCCATCTGAGCCACAATACTAATGGTCATTCCATACAGTAGATACATAAACAAGCCGACAAAAAAGTTACCGGTGCTTCCTACGAGCAGCTTGTCCAAATCAAAGATAAGGGCAACCAGGATGCCACCTAATCCCCCGAGCAAGAGCGTGGTAATAAAAAGCCAGCCATACTTACGCAAACTCACCAAGTATTCCCTCCCATCCACATCGAATATGATTGTACCAATGGATACAAGAAAATACTAGCGTAAGAACAAAACAAAATGCACACGTTACTTGTAGGCAGAGTAAAGAAGGAGGTGTCCACCCCATGAGAAAAAAGACGATGTCTTTTTGGTTAACCGCTCTTGTCTGTCTGGTGCTAACCAGTTGCGGGGGTGGCGGACAAGCGCAAAGTTCGTCTCAACCTGATTATAAAAGCGTCAAAGACATGGTGCTGGACATATTACAGACGGACGAAGCGAAGCAATCTGTTAGCAAGATGATGAAGGATGATAAGTTTAAGCAAAACCTGATGATCGACGAGTCAACAGTGCGGACAACCTTGATTCAAAGCATGACGAACCCAAATAGTACGCACATCAAAGAAGCATTTAAAGACCCGAAGTTCGCAAGCGCCATGGCGAAGTCCATGAAAAACGAGCAAAAAACGCTCATGAAAGACCTGATGAAGGACCCTGAATACCAAAAAGAGCTCATAAGCGTAATGAAAGACCCTGAGTTTGAGAAAAATTTGATGGACCTGATGAAAAGCTCTGCTTATCGACAACAAACCATGCAAGTGATGAAGGATTCCTTACAAAGTCCCTTGTTCCAGGCTGAACTCATGAAAATCATGACCAAAGTATCCGAGGACATGACAAAGCCTAAGGAACTAAAGTCAAAGAAAAAAGGAAAGGGAAAAGAAGGTGGCGGAGGCGGCAGCAAATCCGGTGGCGGAAACCCTTCTTCCTAAAACACAAAGGTGAGCTCTATTGCAGAGCCCACCTTTTTCATCTTCTTGGATATTATTGTTTGACAGCTTCCCCGCATTTTTCTATGACACGTTTGGCCATATCGATGTAAAGCTGACCAATTTCCGTCTTTTCTCCATAGATGGATGGGGAATAATCAGGTTCAGATGGATGATTATCCGGTTGGCCCAGCGGAATTTGAGCGAGCAGCTCACATGCCAATGTCTCGGCAAGCTTAGCTCCTCCACCACGCCCGAATACGTATTCTTTCGAACCATCTTTTGCTTCGTACCACGCCATGTTTTCCACAATACCGAGGATTTCATGACCAGTCCGCTTTGCCATAGCACCTGCGCGAGCCGCAACAAACGCTGCAGTAGCATGAGGAGTGGTTACCACAATCTCCATGCTTTGCGGAATCATGGTGTGTACGTCGAGGGCCATATCTCCCGTTCCTGGAGGCAAGTCCAGCAAGAGGTAGTCCAATTCTTCGCCCCAGTGTACTTCCGTGAAAAAGTTACGCAGCATTTTCCCCAACATCGGGCCACGCCAAATGATCGGAGAGTTGTCTTCCACAAAAAAGCCCATGGACATAACCTTTACGTTTTGCTTTTCAACAGGCAGAATGGTTTCACCAATCACGGTTGGACGTTGTTCAATATTCATCATATCGGGCACACTAAAGCCGTAAATGTCTGCGTCGATTATGCCCACTTTTTTTCCTAAACGCGCGAGTGCAACAGCCAGGTTCACTGTCACCGTCGATTTTCCGACGCCGCCTTTTCCGGAAGTGACCGCGATAAAGGTCGTATTCGAATCCTTTGCCAAGATCGGGTTCAAAAGAGGAGCTTGTCCCGGTGTCATGTTATGTGTTTGCCCACCTTGGTTATTGCGAAGCTGGGCAGACAGAGCCGCACGTTCCTCGTCTGTCATCGAACCGAATTGCAGACGTACTTCTTCGGCTCCTAGCGCTTTCACAGCTGCGATAACATCGTCCTCGATCTTGGCTTTGAGTGGACAGCCCGAAATCGTCAGAACGACCGTGAGGCTTACTGTCTTGCCTTCAATATGGATATCCCGAATCATGTTGAGCTCGACCAAGCTACGATTAATTTCAGGGTCTTTTACATCACGTAGTGCTTCGAGAACCTGTTCTCTGGTCAACATTCTGGTTCACCTCATCTATGATCTTTTCAAACATTTTCATGCTGGTATAACGACAGCGTATGCGCGTTCATTATAGCATATTCGGGCGGTTGGGACACGACCACCGCCCTCTCAAGGTGTAATTGGCGCTTTTTCTCCCGAATACTGACGCAATATCCCCTGATAAATAGCATTCGCCATTGCCTTTTGGTATTCAACGCTCTGAAGTCGCTTTGCCTCCTCCGTATTGCTGACAAAGCCTACTTCTACCAAAACGGACGGGCAGTTAACCTCCCGAATCAAGAATACATTGTTCGTCTTACTCGGAACCCGATCTGTATGACCGATCACCCGTTTGATTTCATCTTGTATCAGGTAAGAAACTTCTGCGCTCTTTTTGAAGGTGGGGGAATAGAAAGTCTGCGCTCCCGACCATTTCGGAGAAGGGATAGAATTCACATGAATGCTGACCAAAAAATCTGGTGTACTGTCATTGACCAGCTTCACCCGGTTTCGGATATCCTCAGATTTTCGTTTACGTGCCTGCGCTGCATCTGGACTAGCCAAATCCTTGTCTTCTTCCCTTGTCATAACCACAAATGCACCCGACTGCTGGAGGAAATCCCGCAAGTACATGCTAATGGCCAAGGTCACTTCCTTTTCAACCACATTACCGGCTTTGGAAACAGCGCCGCCGTCTAGTCCCCCATGCCCTGGGTCAATGGCTATAACCGTTCCCGTCAGTGGCAGCGACCATGCCTGCCAGGAAGAGCGATCAGGCGCTTCGTAGGTGAACAACAGCATGAGTACCGCAAAAGCCAATATCCAGCCTACTCCTTTTCGTGTCACAGTGTATCGTCCCCTTTGTCCCATTCTCGTTCCATCTTATGGACAAACATGGACAAATATACCCGTTTGTGAAAAGGAAAAACCCCCTGCCTGCGAACAGACAAGGGGTTTGTATCGAACAGCAATTAGCGCTTGGAGAATTGAGGTGCGCGACGAGCTGCTTTCAAGCCGTATTTCTTACGTTCTTTCATACGAGGATCGCGAGTCAGGAAGCCAGCGCGTTTCAGAGCGCCGCGCAGTTCCGGATCTGCTTTCAGCAGAGCGCGAGCAACGCCGTGACGGATTGCACCAGCTTGACCAGTGGTTCCGCCGCCGTTTACGTTAACCAATACATCGTAACGACCAAGAGTTTCAGTCAAAACGAGTGGTTGTTTTACGATCAATTTCAGTGTTTCCAAACCAAAGTAAGTATCCATTTCACGCTTGTTGATCACGATGCGACCTTCACCTGGAACCAGGCGAACGCGTGCTACGGAGTGCTTACGACGACCTGTACCGTAGTATTGTACTTGTGCCACGTATATTTCCTCCCTTTACCTTAACCGCGAATTTGCCAAACTTCTGGTTTTTGTGCTGCGTGTGGATGCTCAGTTCCAGCGTATACTTTCAGCTTGGTGAACATTTGACGTCCCAGGCTGTTTTTAGGCAGCATGCCTTTTACCGCCAGTTCGAACATACGATCTGGTCTCTTGTTCAGCATTGCGCCCGCAGTGGTCTTTTTCAAACCACCTGGATACAGGGAGTGAGTGTAGTAAATTTTGTCATTCAGTTTGTTACCAGTCAATTTCACTTTGTCAGCGTTGAGTACGATTACGAAATCGCCAGCGTCAACGTGAGGAGTGAATTCTGGTTTCAATTTTCCGCGCAGGATAGAAGCTACTTCGCTCGCCAGACGACCCAGCGTTTGGCCTTCAGCGTCTACGATGTACCATTTGCGCTCAACTTCGAGCGGTTTCGCCATATATGTGGTACGCATTTTTGTCCCTCCTAAATATCTTACCTAACACACTTATAACCAAAACAACCGAAACTTGCAATGGAAGATAATTGCTGTTACGGGTGAGCAACTCTTCCAGGTGTTCCATGTAATCACGATCTTGTCTTTCAATCCCGGGGCTAGAGTGGGGCTAGGCGGGGTTAAAATACCAAGGAATATCGTACTACATAGACGCCCCATAGTCAAGTGCTGCTCGTTCGTCTAATAGTTGGAAATCTGAGAACTAGTAGACAACTTCCCACATGATCAGACCCTTGGCTGGTGCTGTCTTACCTGCCTTTTCCCGATCACATGCGGCGAGGATTTCCCTCAGTTCAGCAGGGTTTCTTTTTCCTTGCCCTACTTCAACCAAAGTCCCCACAATAATTCGAACCATGTTGTACAAAAAACCGTTGCCTCGGCATGTCACCCATACCTCGTCTCCGCTTTTTTCTACGGTGACCCCGTACACAGTCCGAACCTTGTCCTCCACGTATGTCTTTGCTGAGCAAAAGGAAGTAAAATCATGTTCACCCACCAAGTAATGAGCAGCCTGCTGCATCGCGTCCACATCTAACGGAAACCGGACATGATCGGCGTATCGATGTCGAAATACATCTGCCACTGGAGTGTTGTCGATACAATATCGATATTCTTTTACTTGCACGTCAAAACGCGCATGAAAAGAGGCATCGACCTCTTCGACTGTCCGAATGACAATTGAATCAGGCAACTGATTGTTCAACACAAATCGCCATTTATCCATCGGAATGTTACTCGACGTGTCAAAGTGAATCACTTGACCACGCGCATGAACACCCGCATCTGTCCGGCCCGAACCGAAGATTTGGATATCCTCTCCGGTAACCCGATTCAAAGCGGCTTCAATTTCACCCTGGACCGTTACTTGATCTGGCTGTACCTGAAAACCGCTAAAGTCAGTTCCGTCATATGCCAATACACATCGCAGTCGCTTCATGTACGCCACCATCCAATCACGATTACCAAGATCACACTCGCAACAGCTACGATTCCATCACGCCAAGTGAACGTCAGCTTATTCAGCCGCGTTCTCCCCACTCCCCCGCGATAGCCACGTGCTTCCATCGCCAAAGCCAGCTCTTCCGCACGCCGAAACGCACTAACGAACAATGGGATCGCGATCGGAATCAGGTTCTTGGCTCTGCGTACGAGACTTCCACTGGTGAAATTGGCTCCTCTGGCGGTCTGCGCCTTGATGATTTTATCCGTTTCTTCCATCAGGGTCGGAATGAACCGGAGTGCAATTGACATCATCAGGGCTATATCATGAACCGGTATGCCGATCTTCCCTAGTGGTCCTAGTAAACGCTCCAAACCCTCCGTCAAATCGATTGGAGAAGTGGTCAGTGTTAGCAAGGAACTAATGAGAATCAAAAGTCCCAAGCGCAAAGAAATGAAGATCGCCTGGCGAACCCCTTCCTCCTCTACTGTAAACCATCCCCACTGAAAGTAGACCGTTCCGCCTTTTGTAATAAAAATATGCAAGACAACGGTAAACAAAATCAGGATCCAGACTGGCTTTAAGCTTTTTAATATATAGGACAACGAAAGCCTAGAAAGAAGTGCAGCATACAGGGTAAAACCAATCAGTATGGCGTACGTTACCGTATTGTTAGCCAGAAAAATCAAGGTAGCAAAAAGGATGATGAAGAGAAGCTTGCTTCGCGGATCTGCACGATGTAAAAAAGATTGCCCTGGTACGTATTGACCAATTGCGATATTCTGCAGCATGCCTAGCCCTCCTTTGGTACGGACAGTCGTTCCAGCAGATGGGCAATCAGCTCTTCTTCCCGATAAAGGGAGCTCGGCAGACTAGCCTTGTCCGGCAGCAATTGATTCATTTGCGATACGAGAGCCACCGTTTCCGGTACATCCAAAGACAGCTCTCGGAGACGATCCACATGCATGAATACTTCCTCCGGCTTCCCCTGCAAAGCTACTTGGCCTTGTGCCATCACAAGCAAATAGTCTGCATAACGGGCTGCCTCTTCCATGCTGTGCGTGACCAATAGTGTCGTGAGGTTTTGTTCCCGATGAATCCGGTAGATTCCTTCCAGAATCGTTACTCGTCCCGCAGGATCAAGACCCGCAGTTGGTTCATCCAATACCAGAACCTTCGGCTGCATGGCAAGAACACCAGCCAAAGCAACACGTCGCATTTGCCCGCCACTCAAATGAAACGGCGAGCGATCCTTGATCGTGGCATAATCCAGGCCGACAATTTCAAGGGACTCCTTTACGCGCGCTTCCACCATTTCCGTTGGCAAGTCAAAATTGAGCGGTCCAAAAGCAACATCCTTATCAACCGTTTCTTCAAACAACTGATGTTCAGGATATTGAAAGACGAGCCCAATATCGCGCCTTTGAGCATGGGGTAATCGCCGCTTTGGAGTAATGACCGCATCACCCAGGGTGATTTGCCCTGTACTAGGCATCAGTAACCCGTTCAAGTGCTGAATCAGCGTTGACTTACCCGAGCCTGTGTGGCCAATAATTCCGACAAACGAACCGGATGGAATCGTCAGCGAAATATTGTGTAAGGCAACTCGTTCGAACGGTGTTCCCTTTGCGTAGATATGGCTTACTTGGTCAAAAGTAATTTGCATACGTGCTCCACCAGCTCCTCTTGATGCAGGACAAACGGTAAATCAATCCCTTTGGAATGAAGTGCGTGTCGCAGTCGAACGGCAAATGGCACATCCAGTCCCACCTGTTTCAAACGATCTACCTCATTAAACACTTCACTCGGCTTACCTTCCATCAGGACTTCACCTGCATTCATGACGATGACCTTATCCGAATAAATGGCTTCTTCCGGAAAATGGGTAATGTTAATGATTGTGAGTCCCTCGTCACGGTTCAGTTGACGAGCCAGATTCAGCACTTCCATTCTCCCTTGTGGATCAAGCATCGCTGTCGCTTCATCCAAGATGATGACAGAAGGACGCATCGCCATAATTCCGGCGATCGCCACGCGTTGCTTTTGACCCCCAGACAGACGATGTGGTTGTGCCTGTAAATAAGACTCCATCCCTACCGAAACGAGCGCCTCATCAATACGATCGCGCATCTCTTTGGGGTCCACACCCATGTTTTCTAGGCCAAAGGCGACATCATCTTCCACAGTAGCCCCAACAATCTGATTGTCCGGGTTTTGAAAGACCATGCCAACATGTCGTCGGATCTCCCAAAGCAGCTCCCCATCTTTCGTATCCATTCCACTGATAAGTACTGTGCCGCCTTCTGGGAGCAGCAGAGCATTCATCAGCTTTGCCATTGTTGATTTGCCGGAACCGTTGTGACCCAATACGGATACAAAAGAACCTTTTTGAATGGTAAGGTCAACACCTTGTAATACCGGAACCCGTTGGCCATCCTCACCATCGTAGGTATAAGAAACATCACGCAATGCCAGCAGGTTATCTTCATTCATGAGGCATTCACAACCTCCCCAGCCTTCACAGGGAACTGACTAGCAGGATTTCGATGAGAAAGGAAAAAAGGGTTGAATCAGAGTCCAGCCTATGACCAGATCTGCCCCCACCCTTTTCGCGGTAATCTACCAGGCCGAAACCTGAGTAAACGACCAGTTTACATGTATTAAACGAATTCGATGTACGCCATTGGAGCAGCGTCGCCACGGCGAGGGCCGGTTTTCAGGATACGAGTGTATCCACCGTTGCGCTCTTTGAAGCGAGGAGCGATTTCATCGAACAGTTTTTGAACAGCATCGCGGCCTTCAGCATTCGCAACTTCTTTGCGAACGAAAGCAGCAACTTGACGGCGAGCATGCAGATCGCCACGTTTCGCGAGCGTGATCATTTTTTCAGCGATTGGGCGCAGTTCTTTCGCCTTCATCTCTGTAGTTTCGATGCGCTCGTTGATGATCAGGTCTGTTACCAAGTCGCGGAACAGCGCTTTACGAGCTGAGCTACGACGACCCAATTTACGTTGTGCCATGTGGTTTACCTCCCTCTTAATCGAGAGAACAAAAGTTTGCTTCTTGGTTTGCTATTCTAATCGTCGCTGCGCAGGGACAGGCCCAGTTCAGCTAACTTTTCTTGAACTTCTTCAAGAGATTTGCGCCCCAGATTGCGTACTTTCATCATGTCCTCTTCTGTCTTCTGCGTCAGCTCTTGCACGGTATTAATACCGGCACGCTTCAAGCAGTTGTAGGAACGAACGGAAAGATCGAGCTCTTCGATAGTCATCTCCAAGACTTTCTCTTTCTTGTCCTCTTCCTTCTCTACCATGATTTCTGCATCCTTCGCCTCGTCAGTCAGACCGACGAACAGGTTCAAGTGCTCCGTCATGATTTTTGCGCCGAGACTTACGGCTTCTTCCGGACTGATGCTACCGTTAGTCCAAACCTCAAGTGTTAACTTGTCATAGTTGGTCATTTGCCCTACACGGGTATTTTCCACTTGATAGTTAACGCGCTTGATCGGCGTGTAGATCGAATCAATCGGAATCACACCAATAGGCAGATCCTCAGATTTGTTTCCGTCAGATTGAACATAACCACGACCACGTCCAGCTGTCATGCGGATATGCAGACGACCGCCATTGGCCAACGTTGCAATATGAAGATCAGGGTTTAAGACCTCCACATCACTGTCAGCACGGATATCTCCCGCTTTGACAACGCCTTCGCCTTCTGCATCGATCTCGATTACTTTTTCTTCATCGGAATGGATCTTCAGCGCCAAGCCTTTGATGTTCAGGATGATCTCGGTTACATCTTCAACGACGCCTTCAATCGTGGAGAATTCGTGAAGAACCCCATCGATTTGAACAGTACGAACTGCCGCGCCTGGCAAGGACGAAAGAAGAATTCGTCTCAGCGAGTTGCCAAGGGTAGTTCCGTATCCGCGCTCTAGAGGTTCTACAACAAACTTTCCATACGAGTTGTCGTCGCTAACTTCCACAACCTCGATTTTTGGTTTTTCTATTTCTATCATTAAACAAACCCTCCTTCAAAACGTCGAAATCCTGGGGTGGGCCGCATACGTGCCCACTCAGGAATTTCCCCGGCGGTTTACCGTTTGCGTGCATGACAAGCTATAAATCAGAATTTACCATTCTAGTATGGACATGTTCTGAACGATATAAACCAGTTACACGCGGCGACGTTTTGGTGGACGGCAACCGTTATGCGGAATTGGCGTCACGTCTTTAATCATGTTCACTTCAAGACCAGTAGCTTGCAGGGAACGGATCGCAGCTTCACGACCAGCACCTGGGCCTTTTACTGATACTTCAAGGGAACGCATGCCGTGTTCCATTGCAACGCGTGCAGCCGCTTCAGCAGCCATTTGCGCAGCAAATGGAGTGCTTTTACGGGAGCCTTTGAAGCCGAGGGAACCAGCACTGGACCAAGAGATCGCGTTACCGTGTGGATCCGTGATAGTGACGATCGTATTGTTGAAAGTAGAACGGATGTGTGCTACGCCGACTTCAACATTCTTACGGTCACGACGACGGGTACGAGTTGCTGTAGCTTGTTTTCTTTTCGCCATGTCAGATTACCCTCCTTTACTTCTTCTTGTTTGCTACTGTACGGCGTGGACCTTTACGCGTACGAGCATTTGTTTTAGAACGTTGACCGCGAACTGGAAGTCCACGACGATGACGGATGCCACGGAAGCAACCGATTTCCATCAGACGCTTGATGTTGAGGGAGATCTCACGACGGAGGTCACCTTCCACCTTCACAGTTTTGTCGATGTACTCACGAAGTTTGTTTACTTCGTCTTCTGTCAGATCGCGAACACGAGTGTTAGCGTCTACTCCAGTAGAGGACAGAATTTTTTGAGACGTGGGGCGGCCAATACCAAAAATGTAGGTAAGAGCAACTTCAACGCGTTTTTCGCGCGGCAAGTCTACGCCTGCAATACGTGCCATGTGTCAAAAGCACCTCCTTGTTTACCCTTGTTTTTGCTTATGCTTCGGATTTTCACAAATAACCATTACGTTACCTTTGCGACGGATAACCTTGCATTTCTCGCAGATCGGTTTAACCGAAGGTCTCACTTTCATGGTTCTTGCCTCCCTTTTCTAGGGGTTTTGCTTACTATTTATAGCGGTACGTAATACGTCCGCGGGTTAAGTCGTACGGCGACAGTTCAACAGTTACTTTATCCCCCGGCAGGATACGGATAAAGTGCATGCGGATTTTTCCTGAGACGTGAGCGAGGACTTTATGTCCATTCTCTAATTCTACTCGAAACATAGCATTTGGCAAAGGTTCGATTACCGTACCTTCCACCTCAATTACATCATCTTTTGCCATGGTAAACTCTCCTTTCTTCTGCTCTTCAGTCGGACCATGAGTTTTGCGAAATGATCACACAACGAACTTATCGTCGACACGTTGGACGACAATCCCGAATCATTCGGAACTACCGTTTTTATGTCCGTGTAAAAATCTCATAGCCATCTTCCGTAATCGCGATGGTGTGTTCAAAATGAGCACAAGTTTTCCGATCCACTGTTACTACCGTCCAATTGTCCTCCAATGTGCGGACATAACGTTCGCCGGCATTTACCATTGGCTCAATTGCCAACACCATGCCTGGTTTTAACCGCGGTCCTCGATCAGGAGGGCCGTAGTTAGGAACCTGTGGATCTTCGTGCAAGTTTTGCCCGATCCCATGCCCCACATACTCGCGAACGAGTGTGAAGTCGGCAGCTTCTGCATGAACCTGAATCGCATGAGAGATATCGGATAAGCGTCCACCCGGAACAGCTTTTTCAAGCCCCTTGTACAACGACTCTTCCGTTACTCTGAGCAGCTTCTGGTTTTCTGTTGAAATCTTACCGACCGGATACGTCCAAGCGGAGTCGCCATGGTAACCCTGAAACTGGGCACCAATGTCGATACTGATAATGTCTCCTTCTTGCAACGCCCGTTTACCTGGGATCCCGTGTACGAGTTCTTCATTGACTGAAGCACAGATACTTCCTGGAAAGCCACCATAGCCTTTAAACGATGGAATTGCTCCCATGCTTCGAATAAAGGTCTCGGCAATTTCGTCTAGCTGCTTCGTCGTGACACCAGGCTTGATCGCCTTGGCCAGTTCTTGATGGGTGAGTGCGACGATACGACCAGCTTCGCGCATAACCTCAAGTTCTGCTTTCGACTTTAGGATAATCATTCGCAATTACCCTCGCAACAAAGACTTAATTTCCGCAAACACTACCTGGATATCTTGTTCTCCATCGATATCTCGCAGAAGTTCCTGTGCGGAGTAGTAGTCGATAAGTGGCTGTGTTTGAGCGATATTTACGTCAAGGCGTTGTGTTACCACTTCGATCTTGTCGTCTTCACGCTGATACAGCTTACCACCATCTTTATCACATACGCCAGCCTCTTTTGGAGGATTGAACATCGTGTGATAGCTAGCACCGCAAACAGGGCAGATCCAGCGACCGGTCAGACGTTCAATCAATTGCTCGCGTTGAACGTTGATGTTAATTACATGGTCAATTTCGCGTCCCAGCTCTTTTACTGTAGCTGTCAACGCTTCCGCCTGAGGAACTGTGCGCGGAAAACCATCTAAGAGGAATCCCTTTGCGCAGTCTTCCATCGAAAGGCGCTCCCGCACAATACCAATGACGACCTCGTCTGGGACGAGATGACCTTTATCCATGTAGGATTTAGCCTCTAGTCCGAGCGGCGTTTCGTTTTTGACCGCAGCTCGGAACATGTCGCCAGTCGAAATGTGCGGGATGTCAAACTCTTCTACGATACGTTCTGCCTGTGTCCCTTTACCGGCTCCAGGCAGTCCCATCAGAATTATATTCACGTCCATTCCCTCCGTCCCATCAAAAAAGCTACAGAAGCTTTTCTGTAAACATCTAAGTCATTACTTGATAAACCCTTGGTAGTGGCGTTTGATCATCTGGCTTTCAATCTGCTTCATTGTATCCAAGCATACCCCAACCACGATCAACAGCGATGTACCACCGATGTAAATGGATTGCGGCAAGTTTGCAATACTACCGAAGAAGAATGGCAAAATCGCAATAAGCATCAAGAACAAAGCGCCCGCCAATGTTAACCGGTTTAATGTACGAGTAATGAATACCTCAGTGTTTTTACCAGGTCGGATACCAGGAATGTAACCGCCATTTTTTCTCATGTTATCTGCCATTTGTACAGGGTTGATCTGTACGAATGTGTAGAAGTAGGTGAATCCGAGAATCAAGATAGCGTAGAGCGTCATTCCTAATGGTTTGTTGACTTGGAAGTTCTGATAAATCCAGTTAGCAAATCCTTGTCCAGATGCATCCACCCAGAACTGAGCAATCGTTGACGGGAACATTACCAGCGATACCGCAAAGATAACAGGAATAACACCAGCAGAGTTGATTTTCAGCGGAATGTGGGTAGATTGACCACCGTACATTTTGCGTCCAACCACTCGTTTCGCATATTGCACTGGAATCTTACGAAGACCTTGCTGCATAAAGATAACCCCGACAATAATGGCGAGGACCACCAATAGGATAAGCAGAACCTTGACGATGCTGAAAAAGATATTTACAGATGGATCACCAAACATCGTGGTGTAAATCGTCGTAGCTGCATTAGGCAATCCAGCAACGATCCCGGCAACGATCAGGATCGAAATCCCGTTACCGATACCCTTTTCCGTAATCTGTTCCCCCATCCACATCATGAATGCGGTCCCAGCTGTCAAAGTCAACGCAATGAGTGCATAGCTACTAACCGACGTGTCGTTTAGCAATCCAGGCGCCATATTGTTGAATCCAATTGTCATCCCTACAGACTGAATCAAACCAAGGATGATGGTAGCGTAACGGGTAACGGTGGCAATCTTGCGACGGCCAACTTCCCCTTCACGTGCCCATTGCGTAAGCTTAGGCACAACATCCATGGACATCAGCTGCATGATAATCGATGCCGTAATGTACGGCATGATACCCATGGCAAAAATCGAGAAGTTATGCAGTGCTCCACCTGAGAAGGTGTTCAACAAGCCCAGTAATTGGTTTGTATTCTGCTGAAACAACTCGACATTTACGTTAGGAACTGGCACATAGCTTCCGATCCGGAAAACAACCAGCATCATGAGCGTAAAAAGGATCTTGCGACGAAGGTCGCTAATTTTAAAAATGTTAGTTAAGGACGCTAACATTAGATCACCTCGGTTGTTCCACCGACTTGAGCGATCTTCTCAGCAGCTGCTCCGGAGAACTTGTGAGCTTTTACAGTCAGCTTCACAGTCAGTTCACCGTTAGCAAGAACCTTAACACCGTCGCGCAGCGCGCTGATAACACCTGTTTCTTTCAACAGCTCAGGTGTTACTACAGTGCCCTCTTCGAAACGGTTCAGCGCGTCCAAGCTAACAATCGCAAATTCTTTGCGGCTGATGTTAGTGAAACCACGCTTAGGCAGACGACGGTACAATGGGTTTTGACCACCCTCGAATCCTGGGCGAACACCTCCGCCGGAACGAGCGTTTTGACCTTTGTGACCTTTACCAGCAGTTTTGCCAGTACCGCTACCAATACCGCGACCGATGCGCTTACGAGTGTGACGGGATCCTTCTGCAGGTTGCAGTTCATGCAATTTCATACGTTGCACCTCCTAACTAATTGAGATGTTCAATTAAGCTTCTACTTCTTTCACTTCAACCAAGTGCTTCACTTTGAAAACCATTCCACGAATTGCAGCGTTATCTTCCTTCACTACAGTGGAGTTGATTTTGCGAAGACCCAGAGCTTTTACAGTATCTTGTTGGTCAACAGTGCGACCAATCAAGCTGCGTTTGAGGGTGATTTGCAATTTTGCCATTTTCATTCCCTCCTTATTAACCCAACAACTCGTCAACAGTCTTACCGCGCAATTTCGCGACATCTTCCGCTGTTTTCAGACGGCCGAGGCCTTCCAGCGTAGCGTTGACCATGTTGATAGGATTGTTGGAACCAAGAGACTTACTCAAAATATCGCCTACACCAGCCAGTTCGAGTACGGCACGAACAGGTCCACCAGCGATAACACCTGTACCAGGGGCAGCAGGCTTGATGAGAACCTTACCAGCGCCGAATTGGCACAGTACTTGGTGCGGAACAGTTGTTCCTCTCATCGGTACACGGATCAATTTTTTCTTAGCATCGTCAATCGCTTTGCGAATGGCGTCTGGAACTTCTTGAGCTTTACCCATACCAGCACCTACGTGGCCGTTACGGTCTCCCACAACAACCAAGGCGCTGAAGCTCATACGACGTCCACCTTTAACCGTTTTTGCTACACGGTTAACTGCGACTACTTTTTCTTCGAGCTCTAATTTGCTAGGGTCGATACGCATTCCTTACCCTCCTTGTTGTTAGAATTGCAGACCAGCTTCACGAGCTGCTTCTGCCAGTGCTTTAATACGTCCATGATAGATGTAACCACCGCGGTCAAAAATCACTTCAGTCGCACCTTTTTCTTGTGCACGCTTAGCGATCAGTGTGCCAACAGCTGTAGCAGCTTCCACGTTAGCGCCATTATTCAGGCCCAGCTCTTTATCCAAAGAAGATGCGGATACCAGTGTTACGCCAGTTGCATCGTCGATCAATTGAGCGTAGATGTGCTTAGAAGAACGGAATACGTTCAGACGCGGGCGAATGGTAGAACCAATCACGCGTTTGCGGATTCGCAGATGACGTTTTTTCCGAGCTTTGTTTTTATCAGCTTTCGTAAACATTAAGCGGCCTCCTTTCTCATGAAGCTAGAAGCTTATTTACCTTTTTTACCTTCTTTACGACGAACCACTTCATTGCTGTACTTGATACCTTTACCTTTGTATGGCTCAGGTTTGCGCAGGGAACGAATCTCAGCAGCAACTTGGCCTACACGCTCTTTATTGATACCTTTAACAATCAGAGTCGTTTGGTTAGGTACATCGATTTCGATACCCGCTTCTGGAGTAACTTCCACTGGGTGGGAGAAACCAAGAGAGAGAGTAACACCGTTGCCAGACTTGGCAGCACGGTAACCTACACCGACCAGTTCCAGGGTACGAGTGAAGCCTTCAGATACGCCAGTTACCATGTTGGATACCAGCGCACGAGTCGTACCATGCAGGGAACGGTGAAGTTTGTTATCGCTTGGACGCTCTACTACTACTTCGTTTTCAGCGATGTTGATTTTGATATCTTCATGGAAGCTACGAACGAGTTGACCCTTAGGGCCTTTTACCGTCAGCTCAGTACCGTTCAGAGTGAGGGTAACGCCTGCAGGGACCACGATCGGTTTTCTACCGACACGAGACATGTGGTGCACCTCCTGTGCTATTTACGATCTATTAATTACCAAATGTATGCGAGAACCTCTCCACCAACATGTGCTTGACGAGCTTGCTTGTCAGTCATTACACCAGTGGATGTAGAGATGATCGCGCAACCGAGACCACCCAAAACCTTAGGTACTTCATTGTTCTTTGCATAAACACGAAGTCCTGGCTTGGAGATACGTTTCAGACCTGTGATGACGCGCTCGTTGCTCGCACCATATTTCAGGAATACGCGGATGATTCCTTGTTTGTTGTCTTCAACAAATTCCGCATCGCGGATGAAGCCTTCTTCTTTCAGAATGCGCGCGATTTCCTTCTTGATGGTGGACGCCGGGATTTCCACTTTCTCGTGGCGAACCATGTTGGCGTTACGAATACGTGTCAACATATCTGCGATTGGATCAGTCATAACCATGAGAGAAAACCTCCTTCCCGTTTCAAATTACCAGCTTGCTTTTTTCACGCCTGGAATTTGACCTTTATAAGCAAGTTCACGGAAGCAAATACGGCAGAGTTTGAATTTGCGCAATACGGAGTGAGGACGTCCGCAACGCTCGCAACGAGTGTACGCGCGTACTGCAAACTTCGGCTGCCGCTGTTGCTTGATGATCATTGATTTCTTTGCCACATTCTTCCCTCCTTACGAGTGGGTTTATTTACGGAATGGCATACCCATTTGAGTCAGCAACTCACGAGCTTCCTCATCCGTTTTCGCGGAAGTAACAATAACGATGTCCATACCACGAACTTTATCAATTTTATCGTACTCGATCTCAGGGAAGATCAGTTGTTCCTTCAGACCGAGTGTGTAGTTACCGCGACCGTCAAAAGCCTTGGAAGAAATTCCACGGAAGTCACGAACACGCGGGAGAGATACGTTCATCAATTTGTCGAGGAAGTGGTACATACGCTCGCCGCGCAGAGTAACCTTTGCACCGATCGGCATACCTTCACGCAATTTGAAACCCGCGATGGATTTCTTAGCCTTTGTTACTACAGGCTTTTGACCAGCGATGATTTGCAGGTCTTCAATTGCAGTATCCAAGGACTTAGCGTTAGCTACCGCTTCGCCTACACCCATATTGATGATGATCTTTTCTACTTTCGGCACTTGCATGATGGAAGTGTAGTTGAACTTGCTCATCAAGCCAGGCACGATTTCGCTCGTATACTTTTCTTTCAATCTTGTTGCCATCTAGGATATCCTCCTTTCCAACCTGACTACTTGTCGAGTACTTCGCCAGACTTTTTCGCGTACCGAACTTTCTTGCCGCTATCCAATACTTTGTAACCGATGCGAGTAGCTTTTCCGGACTTCGGATCGATCAAAGATACGTTGGATACGTGAATAGCTGCTTCTTGAGTCACAATGCCACCTTGCGGGTTAGCTTGGGACGGACGGCTGTGTTTCTTCACGAGGTTGATACCTTCAACCAGAACGCGTTCTTTCTTCGGATAAGCAGCGAGAACGCGACCTTTTTTGCCTTTATCTTTGCCCGCATTTACGATAACAGTGTCGCCTTTTTTAACGTGCATCGCTTGGTGCACCTCCTATCGAACAAACTGCCTGAGTTTTGCCGTTCAATTAGATAACCTCTGGAGCCAGAGAGATGATCTTCATGAAATCCTTATCGCGGAGCTCACGAGCCACAGGTCCAAAGATACGAGTACCACGAGGGGATTGATCGTCTTTGATAACTACAGCTGCATTCTCATCGAACTTGATGTAAGAACCATCGTTACGACGAACGCCACTTGCTGTGCGTACTACAACCGCTTTAACTACTTGACCTTTCTTGACAACGCCGCCGGGTGTAGCGGATTTTACGGAGCACACGATAACATCCCCGATGTTCGCCGTTTTGCGACCGGAACCACCCAGAACCTTGATGCACATGAGTTCCTTAGCACCGGAGTTGTCAGCAACAGCCAATCTCGTTTGAGTTTGGATCATTTACTGTTCCTCCTTTCGGATTTATCTATCCGAAAATCTGACTTATACGATTACTGCCTCTTCAACGATACGTACCATACGGAAACGCTTGTCTTTAGACAATGGGCGAGTTTCCATGATTTCTACGATGTCGCCAACTTTTGCTGCGTTGTTCTCATCGTGAGCCTTGAACTTTTTGGAGAATTTCATGCGTTTACCGTACAATGGGTGTGTCTTGTAAGTTTCAACAAGAACAACAATGGTTTTATCCATCTTGTCGGAAACGACGCGACCTACAACGGTTCGACGCATATTGCGATCTGCGGTCATCGTTCAAACCTCCTTCCTATAATTAGCCGATTCCCAATTCTCTCTGGCGCAGGACGGTTTTCGCACGAGCAATATCCTTACGCACTTGTTTGATACGAGATGTGGTTTCGAGTTGACCGGTAGCCAACTGGAAACGAAGGTTGAACAACTCTTCTTTCAAAGAAGTAACGTTTTGTTCGAGCTCGGCAGTGGTCAAATTACGGTACTCATTAGCCTTCATGTGCGTCACCACCCACTTCTTCACGCTTCACGAACTTGCACTTGATAGGCAGTTTGTGCATAGCCAGACGCATAGCTTCGCGAGCGACTTCTTCAGGAACACCAGCAAGTTCAAACATGATCTTGCCTGGCTTCACTACCGCTACCCATTTCTCAGGAGAACCTTTACCGGAACCCATCCGTACTTCGAGCGGTTTTTGTGTAACTGGTTTGTCAGGGAAAATTTTAATCCAGACTTTACCACCACGTTTAATGTAACGGGTCATTGCAATACGGGCAGCCTCGATTTGACGGTTGGTTACCCAAGATGGTTCCATTGCTTGCAATCCGTATTCACCGAACGCAACAGTGGTACCGCCTTTTGCGTTACCTGCCATTTTCCCGCGGTGTTGTTTACGGTGTTTCACGCGTTTTGGCGTCAACATGATTACTTGCCTCCTTCCTCAGTAGCGACGTTCTTTCTCGCTGGAAGGACTTCTCCACGATAGATCCACACTTTAACACCGATGCGACCATAAGTGGTATGTGCTTCAGCAGTACCGTAGTCGATGTCAGCGCGCAATGTGTGAAGCGGAACAGTACCTTCGCTATAACCTTCAGAACGTGCGATGTCCGCGCCGCCAAGACGACCGCTTACCAAGGTTTTGATACCTTTAGCACCAGAGCGCAGCGAACGAGTGATCGATTGCTTTTGCGCACGGCGGAAAGAAATGCGGTTTTCCAATTGGCGTGCAATATTTTCAGCTACAAGAGTAGCATCCAGATCCGGACGTTTTACTTCGTTGATGTTGATATGAACGCGTTTGCCAGTCAGTTCGGTCAAAGTTTTGCGCAGAGTTTCAACCTCTGAACCACCTTTACCAATTACCATACCAGGCTTAGCGGTGTGAATCGTAACGTTCACGCGATTAGCTGCGCGTTCGATTTCGATCGTGGATACAGCAGCATCCTTCAGACGCCCTTTTACATACTTACGGATTTTCAAGTCTTCGTGCAACAGAGTTGCGAAGTCCTTGTCAGCGTACCATTTGGACTCCCAGTCACGAATGACACCGATCCGAAGACCTACCGGGCTTACCTTTTGACCCACACGTAATCCCTCCTTATTTCTCGTTTAGTACCACTGTGATGTGGCTCGTGCGTTTATGGATGCGGCTAGCGCGACCCATAGCGCGCGGACGGAAACGCTTCAACGTAGGACCTTGGTCTACGAAGATTTTGCCTACTACCAAGCTATTTGGATCCAGCTCATAGTTGTGCTCAGCGTTTGCAATAGCCGACTTCAGGAGCTTTTCAACAACTGGAGAAGCTGCCTTTGGCGTGTGTTTCAAGATCGCCAAAGCTTCACCTACTTGCTTGCCTCTGATCAAGTCAACCACCAGGCGGACTTTACGAGACGCGATGCGAATATTCCGTGCAACTGCTTTTGCTTCCATCTTTGTACCTCCTCTCTGTCAAGAGAAAATTAGCGCTTCTTGGACTTCTTGTCGTTGTCGACGTGACCCTTGAAGGTACGAGTTGGTGCGAATTCACCCAATTTATGACCAACCATGTCTTCCGATACGTATACAGGTACATGTTTGCGGCCATCGTAAACTGCAAACGTGTGTCCTACGAAATCAGGGAAGATGGTGGAACGGCGAGACCATGTTTTGATCACGCGTTTCTCGTTCTTTTCATTTTGCTCGTCAACTTTTTTCATCAAGTGGTCATCCACGAAAGGACCCTTTTTTAAGCTACGTCCCATTAGTGAACCTCCCTTCGCCATAGGCGTTCGGTTATAGTATCAGCCTACCTTACTTTTTACGGCGGCGGATGATGTACTGGTCGGACTTGTTCTTCTTCTTACGAGTCTTGAGACCCAGGGTTGGTTTACCCCAAGGAGTAACAGGAGCCTTACGACCGATTGGAGCGCGACCTTCACCACCACCGTGTGGGTGATCGTTAGGGTTCATTACGCTACCGCGAACTGTCGGGCGAATACCCAACCAGCGGGAACGTCCTGCTTTACCGATGTTCAGCAATTCGTGATCTTGGTTACCTACTTGACCGATGGTAGCGCGGCATACGTTATGAATGCGGCGAGTTTCACCGGAAGACAGGCGTACGATTACGAATTCACCATCACGACCAAGCAATTGAGCAGAAGTACCAGCAGCGCGAACCAATTGGCCACCCTTACCAGGTTTCAGCTCGATGTTGTGGATGGTAGTACCTACCGGGATTTTCTCCATTGGCAGTGCGTTACCGATTTTGATGTCGGCATCTGCTCCGGATACAATCTGGTCGCCCACTTTCAGGTTTTGTGGAGCGATAATGTAACGCTTTTCACCGTCAGCATAGTTGATCAGCGCGATGTTAGCGGAACGGTTTGGATCGTATTCAATGGTTGCTACGCGACCAATGATACCATCTTTGTTACGTTTGAAGTCGATAATACGGTATTTACGTTTGTGACCGCCACCTTGATGACGAACGGTAATTCTACCTTGGTTGTTGCGACCAGCTTTTTTGCTGAGAGGCGCCAACAAGGATTTTTCGGGAGTCGACGTGGTGATCTCCTCGAAAGTAGAAACCGTCATTTGGCGACGACCAGGAGAAGTCGGTTTAAACTTTTTGATACCCATGTTAATACCCTCCTTTTCGGTAGTCGTCGAGGTTATACTCCCTCGTAGAAGGCCAATTCTTTGCTGTCATCAGTCAGCTTAACGATTGCTTTCTTCCACTCGGATGTGTAACCGGAGTATTTTCCGTAGCGTTTTGGTTTCGCAGGTACACGAACTGTGTTAACTGCTTCTACTTTTACGCCAAATACTTTTTCAACAGCTTGTTTGATTTCTGTCTTGTTGGCTTTGAGAGGTACTTCGAATACGTACTTTTTCTCAGCCATCATGTCAGTGGTGCGCTCGGTAATGACAGGGCGTTTAAGGACATCATGAAGGCTCTTCATTAGGCGAGCACCTCCTCTACTTTCGCAATCGCTTCTTTCGTCACGATTACTTTGTCATGCGCTACCAGATCAAGAACGTTAATGCCTGCAGCATCTACGATTTTTGCACCTGGAATATTGCGGGAAGCAAGAGCTACGTTTTGGTCGTACTCGGAAGTAACGATCAGAACTTTGCGATCTGCTTTCAAGTTGTTCAGAACAACTGTCATTTCTTTAGTTTTAGGAGCTGCAATGTTCAGAGCATCCAAAACCAACATTTCATTGCTTTGTACTTTTGCGGAGAGTGCGGATTTCAGTGCCAAACGGCGAACTTTACGGTTCAGTTTGTAACCGTATTTGCGCGGAGTTGGACCGAATACAACACCGCCACCTTTCCATTGCGGAGAGCGAATGGAACCTTGGCGTGCACGTCCTGTACCTTTTTGGCGCCATGGCTTGCGGCCACCACCACGTACTTCAGAACGGTTCTTTACATCATGTGTACCTTGACGTTGGGATGCTTGTTGCATCACGATCGCATCGTACAGAACTGCGCTGTTAGGCTCAATCCCAAATACGCTGTCTGCCAGATCGATTTCGCCAACTTGAGAACCGCTTTGGTTATAAAGAGCTACTTTCGGCATGTCAGTTCCTCCTTTCCTTACTAGTTCTTCTTGACTGCCGTGGAAACCAGTACGCAGCCGTTTTTCGGACCAGGCACGGAGCCTTTTACGAGAATCAAGTTGCGTTCTGCGATAACTTTAACCACTTCCAGGTTTTGAATGGTAACGTTGTCTCCACCCATTTGACCTGGCAGGGTTTGGCCTTTAAATACACGACCTGGATCGACAGCACCCAAAGAACCTGGGCGGCGATGGTAGCGTGAACCGTGAGCCATAGGACCGCGGGATTGATTGTGACGTTTGATCGCACCTTGGAAACCTTTACCCTTGGTTACGCCGGCAACGTCAACGAATTCTCCCTCAGCAAAAATGTCAGCCTTCAACTCTTGACCAACCTCATAGTCAGCGAGGTTTACTCCGCGAATTTCGCGAATGAAGCGCTTAGGAGCAGTGTTAGCTTTTGCTGCATGGCCTTTTTCCGGCTTGTTAGCGCGCTGTTCTTTTTTGTCTTCGAAGCCGATTTGAATCGCTTCATAACCGTCGTTCGCAACGTCTTTCTTCTGAAGAACTACGTTAGAACCTGCTTCGATAACCGTTACAGCAATCGCTGTTCCGTTTGGACCAAAAACTTGACTCATTCCAAGTTTTTTCCCTAAGATTCCTTTGGTCATTTGTGCCACCTCCTGTGCTTATTTCAGTAAAACGCTTTATGTTGTATCAAGTCCCCATCGATGCGCAGGGGTGCCATTTAAGGGTTTGTTGCTTGGTATAACACGCTTATCAAGACAACGTCTGCGCGTGTATCGCTTTTTGGGACCTTACAGTTTAATCTCGATGTCCACACCAGATGGCAGATCTAGACGCATCAGAGCATCTACTGTTTGTGGTGTTGGATTCAAGATATCGATCAAACGTTTATGTGTACGCATCTCGAATTGCTCACGAGAATCTTTGTACTTATGAACCGCACGCAGGATCGTGTAAATTGCTTTCTCCGTAGGAAGTGGAATTGGACCGGATACGTTAGCACCGGAACGCTTCGCAGTGTCCACGATTTTCTCTGCGGACTGATCCAGGATTTTGTGATCATACGCCTTCAAACGAATACGAATCTTTTGCTTTGCCATTGAAGTCCCTCCTTTTTCGCCCATTTTTTAAACAGACATTTCTCCGTGGAAATATCCTGCACCCCAGTCATGGCAAAGGGCCCGGGTGTGTCAGCAACCTCCCACATCATCGCAAGTCCATGACCAACATTCAATATTGTACTAAAAAGATCTGGGCAACGCAAGTTTTTTCTTGGGTTTCCGTATATTTTTTTGTACATGGTGTGCCTACTGAATGACTCACCTTGATCATCTTACAGATTTCTGCGAAGAAAGGCAAGCGGGATTACCTGCCAACTCGCCGAGCAATCTATCTATAATAGAAGGAAGACGTTATACTTATGATTGTAATCGTTATGAAATGGAGGTTTTCCTCAATGTCTGATGTGAATCAAACCCCTTATGAAATCATTGGCGGTGCAGATACCTTGACCCGTCTTGTCGATACCTTTTATGATCTGGTAAAGCAGCATCCCGATATTACCGAACTCTTCCCTGAAGATTTAACGCAAGTGAAGGAGCGACAATATCTGTTTTTGACACAGTTTCTCGGTGGTCCAAGCCTGTATTCGGATGCCCATGGCCATCCAATGCTGAGAGCACGGCACATGCCGTTCCCTATTGGACCTATACAGGCAGAGGCTTGGCTCGCTTGTATGGATAAAGCCATGGATCTGACTGGACTCGAAGGCGAGATTCGGAAGCAAATCTTTGATCGCTTGCGTTTAACCGCCCACCATATGGTCAATAAGTGGGATCAATAAGAAAAAGCGTAGGACAATTACTGTCCTACGCTTTTGTTGTTATATCAGGCGTTGCTGCCGCCCGTGTGGCTTTCGCTCCCACCAGGCTACGCGATCCCAAATAAACACCGCCTACGATCATACACAGTGCTAGTAAGTGTACGAGTTGAAGGCTTTCTCCCAGGAATATCGCCGCAAATACCAAACTGGCCATTGGCATTCCATTTAGGAAAACAGCCGTTCGACTCGCTCCCAGCTGACGTATCCCATAATTCCAGCCGATCGAGCCGAGAGCTGTTGATAGCGCACCTGAAGCAAATATCACAAGCCACTGGAAGGAAGAAACATCCAAAGAAAGATAATAGGAAGCTGGTTGAACAGTCAATGCAACTCCCCACAAGAAAATGACCCCAAACATTTGCGATAAAGCCGTAATTAAAAGTACCGGTACCCCTCTTACTACCAATTTCCGTATGAGTAAACCACCCGTTACATACATGAGCATGGAGAAAAACATAATGGCATCTCCCCAGCCATTCATATGAAGGCCACCGTGCTGAGAGATAACGACAATCAATACTCCGGCAAAGCCCATTCCAATGCCAAGCCCTTTTTTCAACGACATACCTTCCCCTAAGAGAAGCATCGCCAAGAGCGCCGTTGCCAATGGATTTAATCCAAGAATAAGCGATGCATTTCCTGCTGTCGTATATTGAACACCCGCCGCAAGCGTTATTTGATGAAGCGCGATAGAACTAGCACCGACACCAGCCAACAAAAACCAATCTGTTTTGCTAAATCGCAAACTCTTTCTGTATAAGAAGATGAGTGGCGATAAACAGATTCCACCGACAGTCATACGTATAGCGGCGACATATAATGGAGGGAACGTTGCTAAATATTTGACCATGACCACGTTCAATCCCCACAGCGTGACAACACCTGCAAGCATAAGAAACAATAATCGCTCATTATTTTTCATCTCTAGTATCCCCCATCCAATCCTGATGGTATTGTAGCATATTGCTACGAGAGGCAAATTGAATGATTTTGATGGGAGTTATTTAAAAATTCGATAAAAGCACATAAAAAAACCCGACAACCAAAGTTGTCGGGTTTTGTGTATCAGTAAAACCTAAGCGTCGATAGAAGCTACAACGCCTGCGCCTACTGTACGGCCACCTTCGCGGATCGCGAAGCGAGTACCTTGTTCCATCGCTACTGGAGCGATCAGTTCTACAGTGAACTCAGTGTTGTCGCCAGGCATGATCATTTCAACGCCTTCTGGCAGTTGGATGATACCTGTTACGTCAGTTGTACGGAAGTAGAATTGTGGACGGTAGTTAGCAAAGAAAGGAGTGTGACGTCCGCCTTCTTCTTTGGACAGAACGTAAACTTCTGCTTTGAACTTCGTGTAAGGCTTAACGGAACCTGGTTTCGCCAAGCATTGTCCACGCTCGATGTCGTTACGGTCTACACCGCGCAGAAGAGCACCGATGTTGTCACCAGCTTGAGCGGAATCCAGCAATTTGCGGAACATCTCAACGCCAGTTACAGTAGTTGTTTTTGTTTCTTCAGCCAAACCGATGATCTCAACTTGGTCACCAACTTTTACTACACCGCGCTCTACGCGACCAGTAGCAACAGTACCACGACCAGTGATCGTGAACACGTCCTCTACAGGCATCAGGAACGGCTTGTCAGTTGCGCGCTCAGGAGTTGGGATGTAGGAATCTACAGCTTCCATCAGCTCAACAATTTTCTTAGCCCAGTCACCAGTTGGGTTATCCAAAGCTTCTTTAGCAGAACCTTTGATTACTGGAGTGTCGTCACCTGGGAACTCATATTGAGACAACAGGTCACGGATTTCCATTTCAACCAGTTCCAACAACTCTTCATCGTCTACCATGTCGCATTTGTTCATGAATACTACGATGTAAGGTACGCCTACTTGCTTGGAGAGCAGGATGTGCTCGCGAGTTTGTGGCATAGGGCCATCAGCTGCGGATACAACCAGGATAGCGCCGTCCATTTGAGCAGCACCAGTAATCATGTTTTTCACGTAGTCAGCGTGACCAGGGCAGTCAACGTGAGCATAGTGACGGTTGTCAGTTTCGTACTCAACGTGAGCAGTGTTGATTGTGATACCGCGCTCTTTTTCTTCTGGAGCAGCGTCAATTGCAGCATAGTTCATAGCTTGTGCTTTACCGCTCTGTGCCAATACAGTTGTAATAGCAGCAGTCAGGGTAGTTTTACCATGGTCAACGTGACCGATAGTACCAATGTTAACGTGTGGTTTATTACGCTCAAATTTCGCTTTTGCCATGAGAGGAAAGCCTCCTTATAGATAAGGGTTTTATGGTTTGAAGAAAGGTTTACCTTACGAATGGTTGTCCCTTCCATATTGTAAACCTTTCTGATTGCAAGATAAAGCTGTAACCTGTAATTATTCGCCTTTAGATTTCTTGATGATCTCTTCAGCGATAAATTTAGGTACTTCTTCGTAGTGGTCGATCACCATGGAGTAAACGCCACGGCCTTGGGTACGGGAACGAAGAATTGTGGAGTAACCGAACATCTCGGACAGTGGTACCATCGCACGGATTACTTGTGCATTTGCACGAGCTTCCATACCTTCGATACGACCGCGGCGGGAGTTCAGGTCGCCCATTACGTCGCCCATGTACTCTTCTGGCATTGTAACTTCTACTTTCATGATTGGCTCGAGCAGTACTGCGCCACATTTTTTCGCAGCTTCCTTCAATGCGAGGGAACCTGCTACTTTAAATGCCATCTCGTTAGAGTCAACATCATGGTAGCTACCGTCTACGATAGTAGCTTTGATATCAACCAGCGGGAAGCCGGCGATAACACCATTTTTCATGGACTCCTCGATACCCGCTTGAACAGCAGGGATGTATTCGCGTGGTACTACACCACCAACGATTTTGTTTTCGAATTGGAAGCCTTGACCAGCTTCGAGTGGAGCAAATTCCACCCAAACGTGACCGTATTGACCACGACCGCCGGACTGACGAACGAATTTACCTTCCACTTTCGCTGCGTTACGGAATGTTTCACGGTAAGCAACCTGTGGAGCACCTACGTTCGACTCAACTTTAAATTCGCGTTTCAGACGGTCTACGATGATCTCCAAGTGAAGTTCACCCATACCGGAGATGATAGTTTGACCAGTCTCTTCGTCTGTACGAGTTCTGAACGTTGGATCCTCTTCAGCAAGTTTGGACAGGCCGATACCCATCTTGTCTTGGTCTGCTTTGGATTTTGGTTCGATCGCAACAGAGATAACTGGCTCTGGGAAGTCCATAGACTCGAGGATTACAGGAGCCTTTTCATCACACAGAGTATCACCAGTTGTTGTATCTTTCAAACCTACAGCTGCTGCAATGTCACCGGAGTAAACCGTTTGGATCTCTTCACGGTGGTTTGCGTGCATTTGCAGGATACGGCCTACACGCTCACGTTTACCCTTAGTAGAGTTGAGAACGTAAGAACCGGAATTCAGTACACCGGAGTATACACGGAAGAATGTCAAACGACCAACATACGGGTCAGTCATGATCTTGAACGCAAGAGCAGAGAACGGACCGTTGTCGTCAGCTGGACGATCAACTTCATCTTCAGTATCTGGCAATGTACCTTTAATTGCAGGGATATCTACCGGAGACGGCAGGTAAGATACTACGTTGTCCAGCATAGGCTGAACACCTTTGTTCTTGTAAGAAGAACCGCACATTACCGGCGTCAGTTTGCACTCGATAGTACCCTTACGCAGAGCAGCACGGATTTCGTCGTTGGTCAGCTCTTCGCCTTCCAAGTACTTCATCATGAGCTCTTCGTCTTGTTCTGCAGCTGCCTCAACCATCGCCATACGAAGTTCTTCGCAACGAGCGAGCAGGTCAGCAGGGATTTCAGCGGAGTCAGAAGTTTTACCCAAATCATCGGTATATACGATTGCCTTCATTTCGATCAGGTCAACCATACCTTTGAATTGATCTTCTGCACCGATTGGATATTGGATTGCTACAGGATTTGCACCCAGGCGAGATTTGATCTGACCCAAGCACATATCGAAGTTAGCACCCATGATATCCATTTTGTTGATGTAGCACATGCGTGGTACGCCATAGCGGTCAGCTTGGCGCCATACGGTTTCGGTTTGTGGCTCAACGCCACCTTTTGCGTCAAAAACGGTTACAGCACCGTCAAGAACGCGCAGGGAGCGCTCAACTTCTACAGTGAAGTCTACGTGGCCTGGTGTATCGATGATGTTGATACGATGACCAGCCCATTGAGCAGTAGTAGCAGCCGAAGTGATCGTGATACCACGCTCTTGCTCTTGTTCCATCCAGTCCATGGTTGCTGCACCTTCGTGCACCTCACCAATTTTATGAACGCGACCAGTGTAGAACAGAATACGCTCAGTAGTCGTCGTCTTACCAGCATCGATGTGAGCCATGATACCGATATTACGCGTATTCGGCAAAGAGAACTCGCGAGCCATTAGGTATGCTCCTTCCATACTCGAGTTTGAGAATAAACGGGTATCCAATACGGACACCCGATTCAATTCCTACCAGCGATAGTGAGCAAACGCTTTGTTCGCTTCAGCCATCTTGTGCGTGTCTTCACGCTTTTTAACTGCTGCACCGGTGTTGTTAGCAGCGTCCATGATCTCGTTAGCAAGACGTTGTTCCATGGTTTTCTCTCCACGGTTACGGGAGTAGTTAACCATCCAACGCAGACCAAGAGTGGTACGGCGCTCCGGTTTTACTTCGATTGGTACTTGGTAGTTAGCACCACCTACACGGCGAGCTTTAACTTCCAGTACTGGCATTACGTTTTTCAGTGCTTCTTCAAACACTTCCATCGGGTTGCGACCTGTGCGCTCCTGGATGATGTCAAATGCGTTGTAGAGAATGTTCTGAGCTACACCACGCTTACCATCCAACATCAGGCGGTTAATCAAGCGAGTAACCAACTTGCTGTTGTGAATAGGATCTGGCAGCACGTCACGACGGGTTACAGGACCTTTACGAGGCATCGTATTCCCTCCTTCTTTTCGATATAAAGTCACGCCACTTCACAGGCGTTTGTCTTATTTCTTTTTCGCTGCAGCTGCTGCTTGACCTGGCTTCGGACGCTTAGTACCGTACTTGGAACGACCTTGTTTACGGTTGTTCACACCAGCAGTGTCAAGTGCACCACGAACGATATGGTAGCGTACCCCTGGCAAGTCTTTTACACGACCGCCGCGCACCAGCACGACGCTATGTTCTTGCAGGTTGTGGCCAATACCACCGATGTAAGCTGTTACCTCGATTCCGTTTGTCAAACGCACACGAGCGTATTTACGCAACGCGGAGTTCGGTTTTTTCGGAGTCATGGTACCTACACGAGTGCAAACACCACGTTTTTGAGGAGAGCTTTGGTTGGTTTGGCTTTTCTTGAAGCTGTTGTACCCCTTTTGAAGAGCTGGGGACTTCGACTTCACAACCTTATCCTCGCGACCTTTACGCACCAATTGGTTAATTGTAGGCATGATGTTACCTCCCTTCTTAATACCCAATCTTCAAGACCACAGATCCAGGTGAGTCATTTTTAGGTCAAATAGAAAGTCCTTGTCCAGTATTACGCAACGTGTAACCACAGACAAAAACATCGTCAACCACTTTTTTTAATCGCAGCAGTAGCTGCTCCCACTTCAATTCCGCACGCTTTGCCTAGACGACGCATGGAATCTACATGGATGACTGGAACACCCTTCTCTTTGCAAAGGAGCTCGACTTTTTGGGTCAAACGCTTATCTGCATCGACAGCGATATACACTGCTTCTACCTGTTGGCTTTCAACAGCTTTAATCGTCTGCTTAATGCCGATTGTCAAGTCCTTGGCCCGCTCGACTTTTTCATAAGACATGATTCTCATATCCTCCAAAGTACAGATGTCAGGCACACTTGAATATAATATCAGGTGGGCTAGTTGTTGTCAACGCCCATTTGATATTTTTTATTTAGGAAAGCGCCCACCAATTGGTGATGGGCGCCTTTCCCGCAATTACTCTACAGAAACTGCTTCTTGCTCAGCCTTCGCTGCTTCCAGCTCTGCTTCGTAATCTACTTGGCTAGCAACTTTTACATTGCGGTAACGTGACATACCGGTACCTGCTGGAACCAGCTTACCGATAATAACGTTCTCTTTCAAACCTAGCAAGCGGTCCACTTTTCCTTTGATCGCTGCATCGGTAAGAACACGAGTCGTCTCCTGGAAGGATGCTGCCGACAGGAAGGAGTCGGTTTCGAGGGATGCTTTGGTGATCCCGAGAAGAACCGGACGACCTACTGCTGGACTTCTGCCTTCCATGAGCGCTTTTGTGTTCGCTACTTCAAATTCTGGTACCTCTACATAGGAGCCTGGCAAGAGGTCAGTATCTCCGCTGTCGATGACGCGCAGTTTGCGCAGCATCTGGCGAATCATAACCTCAACGTGCTTGTCGTTAATTTCTACCCCTTGCATACGGTAAACTTTTTGTACCTCTTGCAAGATGTAGTTGGAAACGCCGCGCATGCCACGAACTTTGAGCATTTCTTTCGGGTCTACGGAACCTTCCGTGAGCTCATCACCAGCATTCAGCTTGACACCAACAGAAACCTTGATGCGAGAGCCATACGGTGCTGCATACACTTTGTTTTCCGCTTCTCCACGTACTTCGATTTCGCGACGATCTTTCCCTTCGCGAATGTCGACGACTTCACCATCGATCTCGGAGATGACTGCTTGCCCTTTTGGATTACGCGCTTCGAACAACTCCTGAATACGCGGCAAACCTTGGGTAATATCGTCTCCCGCAACCCCACCGGTATGGAAGGTACGCATGGTCAGCTGGGTACCCGGCTCACCAATGGACTGAGCAGCGATAATACCAACCGCTTCTCCCACTTCCACCTCGGCACCTGTCGCCAGGTTGCGTCCGTAGCACAGTTTGCAAACACCATGGCTGGTGCGGCAAGCAAGTACGTTACGGATATATACGGAAGTAATACCTTCTTTTTCGATATACTCGGCAACCTCTTCAGAGATCTCCTCATTGCGGTGCACGATAATTTCTTTCGTCTCAGGGTGGCGCAAAGTCTCGAAGCAAGTACGTCCTGTCAGACGGTCAGACAGCTTCTCGATTTCTTCTTTACCATCCTTGATTGCTGTTACTCGGATACCTTTATCTGTTCCACAATCGGTTTCGCGTACGATCACGTCTTGAGCAACGTCTACCAGACGACGAGTCAGGTAGCCCGAGTCCGCTGTACGCAACGCTGTATCGGCGAGACCTTTACGCGCACCATGCGTGGAGATAAAGTATTCCAATACCGTCAGACCCTCACGGAAGTTGGATTTAATCGGCAACTCGATGATTCGACCGGATGGGTTTGCCATCAGACCGCGCATACCAGCCAGCTGAGTGATCTGGGATACGTTACCACGGGCACCGGAGTTCGCCATCATGAAGATCGCATTGAACTTATCCATGGACTTCATCAATACTTCTGTTACCTCATCCTTGGCCTTGGACCAGATAGAGATAACGCGGTCGTAACGCTCGTCTTCGGTAATTAAACCACGACGGAATTGCGTCATGACAGTTGCAACTCTCTCATCTGCCGCATCAAGGATGTCTTTTTTCTTTCCTGGTACCGCGATGTCCGCTACGGCAATCGTAATACCTGCTTTCGTCGAATACGTGAAGCCCAGTTCCTTAATTCTGTCGAGGATCATGGATGTTTTCATCGTACCGAAGCGACGGAAGCACTCGGAAATAATGGTTCCCAAGAATCCTTTTTTAACAGCACCCGGATCTGGGAGGTTTTTAATGAACTCCGAAACATTTGTACCTTTATCAAATACAAAGCACTCATCTGGAACCATCGTTTGCAGGTTAGCCCTAGTCGGTGCATTGATGAACGGCAAATCAGCAGGGAAAATTTCGTTGAAGATTACTTTACCTACTGTCGTTACGATCAGCGAGTTCTCTTGACGCTCAGTAAAGCTGGTTTTGTTCAGGCGTTTCGCTGGCAGAGCGATGCGCGTATGCAGGCTGATAAAGCCTTGCTGATAAGCGGCAATCGCATCGTGAGGATCGCGATAAATCGTACCCTCGCCTTTGTCGCCTTCGCGTTCCAGCGTCAGGTAGTAGGAACCAAGCACCATATCCTGGGATGGTGTTACTACCGGCTTACCGTCTTTCGGGTTCAAGATGTTTTGCGCTGCCAGCATGAGGATACGGGCTTCCGCCTGTGCCTCAGCAGACAACGGAACGTGAACCGCCATTTGGTCACCGTCGAAGTCCGCGTTGTACGCTGTACAAACGAGCGGATGCAGACGGATCGCACGACCTTCAACCAGAACTGGTTCGAAAGCCTGGATACCCAGACGGTGCAAGGTGGGGGCACGGTTCAACAGTACCGGGTGCTCGCGAATAACGTCTTCGAGAACGTCCCAAACTTCTGGCTGAACGCGCTCAACCTTGCGCTTTGCGCTCTTGATGTTGTGAGCGAGGCCTTTGGAAACCAGCTCTTTCATCACGAACGGCTTGAAGAGCTCCAGCGCCATTTCTTTTGGCAAACCGCACTGATACATCTTCAGGTTAGGTCCTACAACGATAACGGAACGACCGGAGTAGTCAACACGCTTACCGAGCAGGTTTTGACGGAAACGACCTTGTTTACCTTTCAGCATGTGGCTGAGAGATTTCAAAGGACGGTTACCTGGTCCTGTTACCGGACGTCCACGACGACCGTTGTCGATGAGCGCGTCTACTGCTTCCTGCAGCATGCGTTTCTCGTTTTGTACGATAATGTCAGGAGCACCCAGTTCGAGCAGGCGCTTCAGACGGTTATTACGGTTGATTACACGGCGATACAGGTCATTCAAGTCGGAAGTGGCAAAACGTCCACCATCCAACTGAACCATTGGACGAAGCTCCGGCGGGATAACCGGCAGTACGTCGAGAACCATCCAATCCGGGTGGTTACCGGAGTTGCGGAACGCCTCGAGCACTTCCAGGCGCTTGATCGCACGGTTGCGACGCTGTCCTTGTGCCGTTTTCAAATCTTCTTTTAACGTTTCCACATCTTTATCCAGATCGATTTCAGCAAGCAGGCGCTTAATCGCTTCTGCTCCCATCATCGCTTGGAAGGAGTGGCCGTATTTCTCACGATAGTTGCGATACTCTTTTTCGGAGAGCAATTGCTTTTTATCGAGAGGAGTGTCACCCGGATCGGTTACTACGTAAGAAGCAAAGTAGATAACTTCCTCCAAGGAACGAGGGGACATGTCGAGCACCAAGCCCATACGGCTTGGAATCCCTTTGAAGTACCAGATGTGAGAAACTGGGGCAGCCAGCTCAATGTGCCCCATACGCTCACGCCGTACTTTGGCGCGGGTCACTTCCACGCCACAACGGTCGCACACTACACCTTTATAACGAACACGCTTGTATTTACCGCAATGGCATTCCCAGTCCTTGGTTGGTCCAAAGATGCGTTCGCAGAACAAGCCGTCTTTTTCCGGTTTCAGTGTGCGGTAGTTGATCGTCTCTGGCTTCTTTACTTCCCCGAAAGACCACGAACGGATCTTATCGGGGGAAGCCAAGCCGATCTTCATATATTCGAAGTTGTTCACGTCAATCACAGGGCGTTACCTCCCTTGGTACCGGAATCTTACTCTTCGTTCAAGCTTCCGCCTTCGAGAACGAGGTTCAGTTTTTCACCGTTACCTTCATCCTCGTCTTCCATTTCACGCATTTCAATCTCCTGCTCATCACCGGACAGAATCTTCACGTCCATACCCAAGCTCTGGAGTTCCTTGATCAATACCTTGAAGGACTCTGGAACACCTGGTTCTGGAACGTTTTCGCCCTTAACGATCGCTTCGTACGTTTTCACGCGGCCCACGACGTCATCCGACTTGACAGTGAGGATTTCTTGCAAGGTGTAGGCAGCACCGTATGCCTCCAATGCCCAAACCTCCATCTCCCCGAAACGCTGACCACCAAATTGAGCTTTACCACCCAATGGCTGTTGCGTAACAAGAGAGTAAGGACCTGTAGAACGAGCATGGATTTTATCATCGACCAAGTGAGCCAGTTTCAGCATGTATACACAACCAACTGTTACACGGCGGTCAAATGGTTCACCTGTACGACCATCAAACAAGATCGTTTTTCCGTCACGATCCAGACCTGCTTCTTCCAACGTTTCGAATACTTCTGCCTGACGTGCACCGTCGAATACCGGCGTTGCTACGTGGATACCCAGAAGCTTCGCTGCCATACCTAAGTGAGTCTCCAATACCTGACCGATGTTCATACGCGAAGGTACGCCCAACGGGTTGAGTACGATCTCTACTGGAGAGCCATCTGGCAGGAACGGCATATCTTCTTCCGCCATGATGCGGGCGATAACCCCTTTGTTACCATGTCGACCGGCCATTTTGTCACCCACGGAGATTTTCCGTTTTTGGGCGATGTAAACGCGAACGAGTTGGTTTACGCCTGGTGGCAATTCGTCGCCATTCTCACGCGTAAATACTTTTACGTCTACGATGATACCGGACCCACCATGCGGTACGCGCAGGGATGTATCACGAACTTCACGAGCCTTTTCACCGAAGATGGCATGCAAGAGGCGTTCTTCTGCTGTCAGCTCAGTAACCCCTTTAGGAGTAACCTTGCCAACGAGAATGTCGCCGTCCTGAATCTCCGCACCAACACGGATGATACCGCGTTCGTCCAGGTTTTTCAGAGCATCTTCCCCGACGTTTGGAATATCGCGAGTGATTTCCTCTGGACCCAGCTTGGTGTCGCGAGCTTCGGACTCGTATTCTTCAATATGGATAGACGTATACACGTCATCTTTTACAAGTTTTTCACTCAGAAGAATCGCGTCTTCGTAGTTGTATCCTTCCCACGTCATAAACGCAACGATTACGTTACGACCGAGAGCCAATTCACCTTTTTCAGTGGATGGGCCGTCCCCAATGATATCGCCTTTTTCAATCCAGTCTCCAGTGCTTACAATTGGACGCTGGTTGATGCAGGTACCTTGGTTGGAACGGATAAACTTGTGCATTTTGTATTTATCGAGATCGCCGGCAACTTTTCTACCGTCGATTTCTTGGTAACGACGAATCCAGATTTCGCGAGCCGTTACGCGCTCTACTTGACCCGGATTCTTGGCAACGATCGCCACGCCGGAGTCTTGCGCTGCTTTATGCTCCATACCAGTACCGACAAACGGTGCTTGTGGAATCAAAAGCGGAACGGCCTGCCGCTGCATGTTTGAACCCATCAGTGCGCGGTTGGCGTCATCGTTCTCGAGGAACGGAATCAGCGCAGTCGCTACGGATACAACCTGCTTTGGCGAAACGTCCATGAAGTCTACCTTGTCGCGCGGTACGCTCAAGATCTCACCTTTACGACGGCAGATAACCATGTCGTTTACGAAACGGCCATCGTGATCAAGCGGCTGATTTGCCTGTGCCACGTTAAACACGTCTTCTTCATCAGCCGTCAAATAGCTGATATCAGTCAACACGAAGCCTGTTTCCGGATCTACTTTCCGACGAGGCGTTTCGATGAATCCGTAATCGTTAATGCGTGCAAAGGAAGACAGGGAGTTGATCAAACCAATGTTTGGTCCCTCCGGCGTCTCAATTGGACACATACGACCGTAGTGGGAATGGTGAACGTCACGCACTTCGAAGCCCGCGCGCTCACGCGTCAAACCACCAGGTCCGAGTGCGGACAGACGGCGTTTGTGTGTCAGCTCAGCCAATGGGTTTGTTTGATCCATGAACTGAGACAACTGCGAGCTACCAAAGAACTCCTTCAGTGATGCAATCACTGGACGGATGTTAATGAGAGCTTGCGGTGTAATTTGGTTCTGATCCTGGATGGACATACGCTCACGAACCACACGCTCCATACGGGACAAACCGATACGGAACTGGTTCTGCAGAAGCTCACCCACGGATCGCAGACGACGGTTACCCAAGTGGTCGATATCGTCTGTGGAACCAACACTGTGCAGCAGATTCATGAAATAGTTGATCGCCGATACGATATCCGCCGGCGTAATATGCTTGAAGGACTTATCTACATTTCCGTTTCCGATTACTTTAATGATCTTGCCATCTTCGATCGGAGAGAAAATATTGATAGATTGTAAATGGATTGCTTCATCTTCTAGAACGCCGCCATGCGTGCGAACGTCAATAAATCCGATGCTGCCTTCCAGAGCTGGCACAATGCGTTCCAATACACGACGGTCAATCATTTGACCGGCTTCGGCGAAAATTTCACCTGTAGTGGTATCGATCAATGTTTCAGCCAAACGTTGGTTGTACAGACGGTTTTTCAGATGAAGCTTCTTGTTCATTTTGTAACGACCAACAGAAGCCAGGTCATAGCGCTTAGGGTCGAAGAAACGAGAGATCAAGAGGCTCTTCGCATTTTCGACTGTTGGCGGCTCGCCCGGACGAAGACGCTCGTAGATTTCGATGAGCGCTTTTTCCGTAGAATCGGTATTGTCTTTTTCCAGCGTGTTCTTGATGTATTCATCTTCACCCAGCAAGTTGAGAATCTCGATGTCAGAACCAAAGCCCAACGCACGCAAAAGAACCGTTACCGGGATTTTTCGCGTACGGTCGATGCGGACATAAATTACGTCTTTCGCATCGGTCTCCAGCTCCAGCCAAGCACCCCGGTTCGGGATTACTGTAGCTGTAAACGTCTGCTTGCCGTTTTTGTCCACTTTGGTGTTGTAATATACACTGGGGGAACGAACAAGCTGGCTGACAATAACGCGCTCAGCACCATTAATAATGAAGGTTCCCGTTTCGGTCATGAGCGGGAAATCCCCCATGAAGACTTCTTGTTCCTTCACTTCTCCCGTCTCTTTGTTCAACAAACGTACCTTCACACGCAGAGGCGCCGCATAGGTGACGTCACGTTCTTTCGACTCGTCAACATCGTACTTCGGCTCTCCCAAACTGTAGTCGATAAACTCCAGCACGAGATTACCTGTGAAGTCCTGGATTGGCGAAATGTCTTGGAACATCTCACGGAGCCCCTCATCAAGGAACCATTGGTAGGACTTTTGTTGAATCTCGATGAGATTTGGAAGGCCCAGCACTTCGTTAATACGTGAATACGTACGACGCTGGCGGTGTCGGCCACTTTGAATCACTTTACCTGCCAACTTATTCACCCCTCAGGTTGTGTTTTCACACATAGAAACTCGGCATTCGGCAACTTCTTTCAGTCGCATTCGAATGCCTAAAAATAAAAATGGGTTAAAGTAGTTTCAACCATTTTTAACCCAGAGAAACTCTATTTTAAAAGAATTCCCATGTTTTCACGCAAACATTCCTATCTCAGGAAAAAAGTAGAAACGCTTGACAGACAGGGAATTGCTGAAAAATAGACATTTATCCCATATTGACATTTTATAATGCTATCACATTCAATTATTCACGTCAAGAAAACTTTTCTAATGATTTCTTCTTGCTTATTTGATTGCCCTGAATATGTGATAGCCTTTTTCCCGATCAATTTCTATTACTTCGCGGTACGTTTCCTGTAGCTTCTTCAATGCGGATGGGGCTCCTTGCTTCTTCTGAATGACAACCCACATTTCTCCACCTTCTACCAACAGGTCGTATCCCTCTACAAAAATGCGATGAACGATTTCCTTACCCGCACGAATCGGCGGATTGGTCAGAATGACATCAAACTGCTCGCCTTGCACGCCGCTGTAGACATCACTCACTCGAAGCTCAACATTTTTTATTCCATTTGCTTCTGCATTACGACGAGCCAGGTTAACCGCACGCTCGTTCACGTCGATCATCGTCACCCGACCATGATCAGCAAGCTTGGCAGCCGTCAACCCCATCGGACCATACCCGCATCCCACATCCAGCACACGCGCATGACTGGGGATTTCCATGTTCTCGATGAGCAATACACTTCCAAAGTCAATCCGGTCTCGGGAAAAAACGCCAGCATCCGTTATGAAGCGAAGTTCATTACCACGGAGATTGAACGTAAATTGCTGTTCATCATGTGCAGCACCCGGTTGATTGGTATAGTAATGGTCTGCCACGTGTGATTCACCCTTCCTCATCGTTTACGAAAACCTCTATCATCAAAAGCTTATAGAAAATCCCCCTGCCGCAGGCAAGGGGATATCCTAAAGGAAGCTAACTTACTTTACTTCTACTTGTGCGCCAGCTTCTTCGAGTTTTGCTTTGAGAGCTTCTGCTTCGTCTTTGGAAACGCCCTCTTTGAGTGTTTTTGGAGCGTTGTCTACCAGGTCTTTTGCTTCTTTCAGACCCAAGCCAGTCAGCTCGCGAACAACTTTGATTACGTTGATTTTGGAAGCGCCGCCGCTTACCAGGTTAACAGTGAATTCAGTTTGCTCAGCAGCAGCTTCTGCTCCGCCACCAGCAACTACAGCTACAGGAGCAGCAGCAGTTACGCCGAATTCTTCTTCGATTGCTTTTACCAGATCGTTCAGTTCGAGAACGGACATGCCTTTAATGGCTTCCAAGATTTGGTCTTTAGACATTTGTAAATCCTCCATTCAAGGAATAGTATTTTTTTGAAATTAGCCGATCAGGCGATTACGCGCCTTGACCTTCTTTTTGTTCTGCCACTGCTTTGACTGCCAATGCAACGTTGCGCATAGGAGCTTGCAGGACGGAGAGAAGCATGGACAAGAGACCTTCGCGGTTTGGTAGGGAAGCCAAAGCTTTAATTTGCTCAGCATCAACTACTTTACCTTCGATAACGCCACCCTTGATTTCCAGCTTGTCGTTTTTCTTAGCGAATTCAGCGATAACTTTCGCTGGAGCGATGATATCGTCTTTGGAGAACGCCAGAGCGTTTGGTCCAGTCAGATATTGATCCAGTTCAGTCAGGCTTTCCTTCTCAGTAGCCAAACGAGTCAGGGAGTTTTTCAACACCTGGAACTCAACACCAGCTTCACGCAATTGCTTACGGAGCTCAGTTACTTGTGCTACTGTCAGACCGCGGTAGTCAGCTACCACTGTAGTTTGGCTTTCGCGAAGCTTAGCTGCGATTTCGTTGATCGCTTGTACCTTTTCTTCACGAATAACGGTTGGACGAATTTCTGCCATTGATTACACCTCCCGTGCTCTAATCCTAGAAAATGAAGAATGCCCTCGCAGACTCACGAGGGCATAATGCTATATCGTCAAAGGAAAACAGCGTTTCCTCATTCGTACATTACACGCCTCGGAGGGATATTAAGCGTTACTCTCACAAGCACCGCGCCTTCTGTCTACGGCATATTCTTTTCATCAACAGGGACTATCTTAACAACTCCCATAAAGGAAGTCAAGTGTCATTATTTTACAGCTACGCGTACACCAGGGCCCATAGTGGAGCTCAGGGTTACATTTCTCATGTAAACACCTTTTGCTGCAGCTGGTTTCGCACGGTTCAGTGCGTCAGTCAGAGCAGCCAGGTTGTCAGCCAGCTTGTCAGCATCGAAGGATGCTTTACCGATCGGAGCGTGGATGTTACCTGCTTTGTCTACGCGGTACTCAATTTTACCTGCTTTGATTTCGTTAACCGCTTTTGTTACATCGAAAGTAACCGTACCGGTCTTAGGGTTTGGCATCAGGCCTTTTGGACCGAGTACACGACCCAATTTACCTACTTCACCCATCATGTCAGGAGTAGCTACTACAACGTCAAAGTCGAACCAGCCACCTTGAATTTTCGCGATCATGTCTGCATCGCCTACGAAGTCTGCGCCAGCTGCTTCTGCATCTTTTGCTTTTTCGCCTTTAGCGAATACGAGAACACGTTGTACTTTACCAGTACCATGTGGCAATACAACAGCGCCACGGATTTGTTGGTCAGCACGCTTAGGGTCTACACCCAAACGGAAAGCTGCTTCAACAGTTTCATCGAACTTAGCAGTAGCTGCTTTTTTAACCAGCTCAATACCTTCTGCTACTTCGTATACTTTGTTTTTATCAACGAGCTTTACAGCCTCTTGATATTTCTTACCTTTTTTCGCCATGATTAAATCTCCCTTCAATGTGGTCGTAGCGGTTGATCCTCCCACAGACAGGGGGGCACAACGTCTGTGCCCCCTTGCACTCAAGACAATTAGTCTTCGATTACGATACCCATAGAACGAGCTGTACCTTCTACCATGCGCATAGCCGCTTCTACCGATGCAGCATTCAGGTCAGGACGCTTCAGTTCTGCGATTTCACGAACTTTATCACGCTTCAGCGTAGCAACCTTTGTTTTGTTTGGTACGCCAGAACCAGACTCGATACCAGCAGCTTTCTTCAACAGAACTGCAGCTGGAGGAGTTTTTGTGATAAAAGTGAAAGAACGGTCTTCAAACACGGTGATTTCCACCGGGATGATCATACCTACTTCGCTTTCAGTGCGAGCATTGAATTCTTTACAGAATCCCATGATGTTTACACCAGCTTGACCGAGAGCCGGACCTACTGGAGGTGCAGGATTCGCTTTACCTGCTGGGATTTGTAATTTAATTACGCGGATAACCTTCTTAGCCACGTAACACACCTCCTTACTTCACATGTGGTTATTACGGGGGAATGCCCCCTCCCACCGTTTTTTGAAAGTCTCTATGTAAAAGACTTTCGATCTATAGTGAGAGTGCAAGAAACCCCAATTAATGTTGTGGGATTGTTAAAACAAAATGAAATGTACCACATAGCGCGATACTTTTCAAGTTGAATCCTAATCCAATTTTTGAACTTGTGTAAAGTCTAGCTCTACCGGTGTTTCGCGACCGAAGATGTCCACCAATACGCGAACCTTCTGCCTGTCCGGGTGAATCTCGATAATCTCCCCGGTGCGATTGGAAAATGGACCATCTATGACGCGCACCATATCGCGGAGAGCATAATCGACTCTGATCTTGGGAATTTCGATTCCCATTTGCTTGAGAATCGTATCGGCCTCTTCAGGACGCAGCGCTGTCGGCTTAGAGCCGGCGCCCGTGGATCCGACAAAGCCGGTAACCCCAGGAGTGTTGCGCACGACATACCAAGAGTCGTCCGTCATCACCATTTCAACAAGGACGTATCCAGGAAACACTTTTTTCGTGACGGTGCGCTTCTTACCATCCTTGGTTTCCACCTCTTCTTCAGTGGGAACAAGAACGCGAAAGATCTTGTCTTCCATGCCCATCGACTCGAGCCGCTTCTCCAGATTTGTTTTAACCTTGTTTTCGTAACCTGAGTACGTATGAAGTACATACCATGCTTTTTCCATATCCAACAGGACGATAACCGTCCGTCCCTCCTAAGACTTGCATAATTACGTTCCTAGAATCAAATCGATCAAGCGCGAGATACCCAAATCAACGACGAAGAAGAATATTGCCAGGAGCACAACCGTAACGAGTACAACAAGCGTATAGGTTGTCAACTCTTTACGGTTAGGCCAACGGACTTTCTTTAGTTCGGACATTACGTCACTAAAAAAACCACCGGTACGGCGAAAACTGGCTCCGATTCGTGATAAAAAACCCACTTTGCCACCCCCTGACTTCGTCGCATCAACCATTACTTCGTCTCGCGATGAAGGGTTTGCTTCTTGTCACGGGAGCAATACTTTTTCAGTTCAACACGTTCAGTAGTGGTGCGCTTGTTCTTCGTGGAGATATAGTTACGCTCGCCACACTCGGTGCACGCCAACGTGATGTTTACTCGCATTTATTGCCACCTCCATCTCATTTCAAACCTGCTATTAGTTAAAAGTACCCCGATGATAAATAGTACGGGAAAACCGCTACTTTTTCCAGACCATTTCATTCACCTAAGTAACCATAGAACAGAGAGATAAGAGTCTATGGCTACCTAAATAAATTTATCATACCGAAATACCCATGTCAAACAAAATGACTTGACAAGAAGAAGTCCTTTTGCTTCCAAAATAAAAAGAGAGATTCTCTACAGATGAATCTCTCTTCCTTCCAAATAGCGCTCTAGCTTGCGCTTTACTCGCTGCAATGCATTATCAATAGACTTGACGTGACGCTTCAGCTCGACGGCAATCTGCTGATAGGATCGTCCATCCAAATAGAGCATGAGAACCTGGCGCTCCAAATCACTCAAGATTTCACTCATTTTGCCCTCGATATCATCGAACTCTTCCCGATTGATAAACAATTCCTCTGGATCGGTCACTTTTGTTCCCGAGATCACATCGAGTAACGTGCGGTCAGAATCTTCATCGTAGATAGGCTTGTCCAGTGACACGTAAGAATTGAGCGGGATGTGCTTTTGGCGTGTCGCCGTCTTGATCGCGGTAATGATCTGACGGGTAATACACAACTCGGCAAATGCTTTGAACGACGTGAGCTTGTCTCCTCGGAAGTCGCGAATAGACTTGTACAGTCCGATCATCCCTTCCTGCACGATGTCTTCGCGGTCAGCCCCAATAAGAAAATAGGATCTCGCTTTGGCACGGACGAAGTTTTTGTATTTGTTGATCAAATACTCCAAAGCTTCGGCGTCATTATCGCGAACCAGGTCGACTACTTCTTCGTCGGTCATTAGTTCATATTGGGCATGTTTTAACTCCTTGAGGTCAACACTCACAAATGATCCCTCCGCCAACCGGTTTCTCCAATAGATAGCGCTATTATACATGATGCCGTAAAAAAGCGTCAACCGAATCCAAGTTATTCCCTTCTCCATTTTTCGAATATTTTCGCTATTTCATCATTCAGCGTAATCCGCCTGGAGAAGCCGTCTTCTTGCGTTTTTTCGACTTGTTTCTTGATTTCTTTCCCCACATTTTCCATATCGAGCAACAACTCCCGGGCAGATTTGCGCAAAGCTCCCTGCCCAAATATGACACGTTGTGACGTATAGTCAGAAGTTGCCACATAAATTTGTCGATTTTTATTGTGAAATTCGGAGACTAACTGCTCTATTTTTTCGTCAGCCGTCTCCTTTTTCTTCGTGAAATAGACTTCAACCTGGAAGTCTTCCATTTGACGGCCAATGCCAGGAACGTTGTACGCATCGAAAACGATGATAACCTTCGTCCCTGTGTAGCTCTGGTATTCTGCCATTTTTGCGATCAACTGATCACGCGCCTCGTCCATCCGCTCTTGATCCTTCAGCAGGCGCAGATCGGGCCAGGCGCCGATGATATTGTATCCATCTACGATCAACAGCTGCTTGGCTTTTCGTTTTGACATGTCATTTCACCCGCGTTGGAATTGGACTCCTGGAGCGATAGACTTCATACATCAACAAGGCAGCTGCTACAGAAGCGTTGAGTGAGGTAACATTGCCCGCCATCGGAAGGCTGTACAGAAAATCACAGTTTTCCCGAACGAGGCGACTCATGCCTTTTCCTTCGCTGCCAATGACAATCGCGAGCGGCATCGTATAATCACCCTGGCGGAAATCTTGTTTGGCACTCGCGTCTGTTCCTGCGATCCAAACACCGCGTTCTTTGAGCTCTTCCATGGTACGAACCAAATTCGTCACTCGCGCTACCGGCACGTAGTTGATCGCCCCTGCCGAAGCTTTTGCCACTGTTGCCGTAAGACTGACAGAACGTCGTTTTGGAATGATGACACCATGAGCACCGACTGCATCGGCTGTACGCATGATCGAACCGAGGTTATGCGGATCTTCCAGCTCGTCCAACAGCAAAATGAACGGCGCCTCGTTTTTTTCCTCTGCCCGCTTCAAAATATCGTCTACTTCTACGTAATCGTAAGCAGCAACAGAAGCCACTACACCCTGATGGTTGTCCGTCGACACGAGCTGATCCAGCTTTTTGCGGTTCGCTGTCGTCACAATGACACCCTGTTCTTTTGCCAAAGCAAAGACAGGTCCCATCAAATTTTTATTCGTTCCCTCTGCAACCCAAATCTTATTGATCGTACGCCCCGATCGCAAAGCCTCGATGACGGGGTTTTTCCCCAGAATCCACTCTTCACTCATTTCACGATTCTCCTTCCACTATGGCAAAAGCCTGCTGCACAATTTCAGCGATCCGCTCTTCTTTTCCACACAAGTACAGGTACCCGATCAATGCTTCAAAAGCCGTTGCATGACGGTAGTCGATAATATCGGCGTTTTTGGCACTGGAACCGGATTTGGCATTCCGCCCCCGCTTCACTACATTCAGTTCTTCCTCCGGCAATGTGGGCATTAACGTCAACAACACATTGGCCTGTGCTTTCGCTGAAACATAGCGGTTGGCCGCCTTGTGGAGCTGGTTTGGTTTAACCAGCCCCTTGGCGATCAAATGATACCTAACACAATGTGAATAGGTAGCATCCCCGAGGAAGGCAAGCACGAGTGGATTTGTCAGATTAGGATCTCGGGTTAGTTCTTCTTTTTGCATCTATTTTCTTCGGCCCCTTATTTTCGACGCCAGCGAACACCTTGTGGCGTGTCCTCCAGCACGATTCCTTTTGCTGCGAGCAGATCGCGGATTTCGTCAGAACGGGCAAAGTTTCTTGCTTTGCGAGCTTCTGTGCGCTCTTCGATCAACGCATCAATCTCACTATCCAACAGTTCCTGCTCTTCTGCAATTTCAAGACCAAGAACCTCCGTCAACTCCACCAACAAATCCATGTACGCACGAACTTCAGTTTCGCCTACATTTTGATGACGCAAATACAGGTTGGCTTCCTTCACAACGTCAAAAATAACGGTAATGGCATTCGCTGTATTGATATCATCATCCATCTCAGCAATAAAACGCTCACGAAGCTCTCCAATGATTCGTGCCTGCTCCTGTGCCTGATCATTCGGCTCTTCTGCGCGCACGGTATCCAGACGATGAGACAGATTCGTATGCGCGGTCTTAATTCTATCTAGACCATTAGCCGCCTGTTCAATCAACTCTTCGCTAAAATTGATCGGGTTGCGATAGTGCCCCTGAAGCATAAAGAAGCGAATTAATTGACCGCCGAATTTCTCCGAAAGATCGCGTGCAAGCAAGAAATTCCCGAGGGATTTGGACATTTTTTCGTTATCGATATTGAGCATGCCGTTGTGTAGCCAGTAGCGAGCAAAGACTTTACCCGTAAAGCATTCCGACTGGGCAATTTCGTTCTCGTGGTGCGGGAACACAAGGTCTGTTCCGCCCGCATGGATATCGATTTCCTCACCCAAAAACTTCAGGGCCATCGCCGAGCACTCAATATGCCATCCCGGTCTTCCTTCGCCCCACGGACTGCCCCAGGTAACTTCTCCGGTCTTAGCCGCTTTCCAAAGGACAAAGTCCAGGGGATGTTCCTTTTTCTCGTTGATTTCTACACGAGCTCCTGCCTGCAAATCATCCAACGGTTGATGCGAAAGTTTTCCGTATTCCTGAAAACGTCCAGTGCGGAAATAGACGTCACCTTCACTCTCGTAGGCAAAGCCCTTTTCAATCAGCCCTTGCACGAATTCAATGATCTCCGGAATGGTCTGCATCACTCGCGGTTGAATATCAGGTGGCAGTACGTTTAGTGATTTCAGATCAGCGTTGTACGCATCCGTGTATCGATCCGCCACTTCTTTGACAGTGACACCTTCCTGATTCGCCACACGAATCAGTTTGTCATCTACGTCCGTAATATTTTGCACGAATGTCACTTCGTAGCCACGATATTTCAAGTAACGGCGAAGTGTATCAAATACAATGGCAGGGCGCGCATTTCCAATGTGGATGTAGTTGTACACGGTCGGACCGCACACGTACATTTTTACCTTCCCTGGCTCCAATGTGTGAAACGGTTCCTTTCGCCGCGTCATCGTGTTAGTCAGCTGAATGCCCATCGTTCTTTTTATCCTCCCTCAAAAGCTCCAATTCTTTACGTAACTGATCAATTTCCTTTTGCATCATACGAATCGTATCCGCTACCGGGTCTGGCATATTTACATGGTCCAGATCATTTTTGACCCGCTTGCCATCCTGGATGACGATGCGTCCCTTGATTCCTACTACGGTCGAGTTAGGCGGTACCTCCTGCAAGACAACGGCACCAGCCCCTATCTTTGAATTATCGCCAATTTTGAAGGAGCCCAACACCTTTGCTCCCGTAGCAATAATGACATCATTGCCGATTGTAGGGTGACGCTTTCCTTTTTCCTTACCTGTTCCCCCGAGTGTAACCCCTTGGTAAATCGTTACATTGTCTCCGATTTCGCACGTCTCTCCGATCACAACACCCATGCCATGGTCAATGAACAGGCCGCGGCCAATTGTTGCGCCCGGGTGAATCTCAATTCCCGTGAAAAAACGGGATAGTTGAGAGACAATTCGGGCGAGTGTACACAGCTCAGCCTTCCAGAGCCTGTGGGCAATCCGGTGCCCCCATATCGCGTGCAAACCGGAATAGGTCATAACGACTTCCAGCGTACTTCGCGCAGCCGGGTCTCGTTCAAAAACAGCATGAATGTCATCTCTCATCTGTGCTAACATTTTTGGGTGGCACCTCCTGCCTGATTTACCTGCTCACGTTCAACCTCAATGTCAGGGTTCAAAAAGTTGTCTTTTCAGCATTGAGAAAATAGCGAGAACCACTTTTTGAACTACCTTTTCAAAAAAATAAAAAACGTCCCTATCCCCTCAAAAAACACGAAGGGACAGAGACGGGTTTACCGTGGTTCCACTCTGCTTAGATCGTCATCACTGTCACAAAAAACTCACAACAGTCATGAGCAAATCTCGCTCATATCCCGATAACGGCGGGAAGCCGATGGCGCCTACTGATATCTTTTCAAAAAGATAGGTTCAGCTCATTGCTCACAGGGGCATTTCCATACAGGGCACACCAGATGGCTCTCACCTATCCATCCTCTCTGTAGATGTGCAGACTGTTGTACTTCTCCTGATCGTCGCATTCATTATTTATAAAAGAAAACCAGCCAATACTTACTGACCGTTTGCAATTACTTGCTCTGCACGTGCAATCACCTTGTCGCGTCCAAGCAGATACAACGTCTCCGCCAGGTCACGACCATGCGCCTGACCAGTTGCTCCTACACGGACCGGCATGAACAATGCCTTGCCTTTGTGACCCGTTTCCTTTTGCACGTCTTTGAGTACCGCTTTAATAACATCCACATTATATGCATCTTGGGCAGAAAGGTGTTTCACAAAGGAAGCAAGCACTTCCGGCAATTGCGGTTCTTTTAGCACCAGAGTTGCTTCTTCATCGTACACCACTTCGTCGAGGAAGAAAAGAGCTGCCAACGGAACGATTTGCGCACAGTAGGACATTTGCTCTTGGTACAGGCCTACGATACTGCGAACCCATTCGCGCTTCTCAGCAGACAAATTCTCTTCGATAAAGCCTGCTTTTTGCAGATGCGGGATACACATGTCTGTAATCATATCCAGCGGTTGACGCTTCAAATAGAAGTTGTTCATCCAGTTCATCTTCGTTGCATCAAACACAGCTGGCGACTTGTTCACGCGGTCCATTGAGAACAGCTTAATCAGATCTTCCATTAAGAAAATCTCTTCTTCGCCACCTGGAGACCATCCCAAAAGAACAAGGAAGTTCACGATTGCTTCTGGCAAGAAGCCGAGGTCACGGTACTGTTCAATGAACTGAAGAATGCTCTCGTCGCGCTTGGACATCTTTTTGCCATCTTGGTTGAGGATCAGTGCCAAGTGAGCAAAGTCAGGCGCTTCCCACCCAAACGCTTCATAAATCATCAATTGACGAGGCGAGTTGGACAGATGCTCTTCTCCACGAATGACGTGGCTAATTTTCATCAAATAGTCATCCACTACAACGGCGAAGTTGTATGTAGGAATTCCATCCGGACGGCAAATAACGAAATCGCCCATCTCGTTGGAGTCGAATGTTACCTGGCCACGAATCAGGTCGTTCACGACATACTCGCGATTATCCTGAACGAGGAAGTGAATGGATGGCACTCGCCCTTCTGCTTCGTACTGAGCACGCTGCTCGTCCGTTACATGGCGGTGCTTTTCCAGAATGCGCGGTGTTTCTCCACGCGCGAGCTGTTCTTCACGTTCTGCATCCAGCTCTTCTTTTGTCGCGTAGCAGTAGTACGCTTTGCCTTCTGCCAGCAGTTGATCGATATATTTCCGATAAATGTCCAGGCGTTCTGTTTGACGGTACGGTCCATATGGTCCACCAACGTCTGTACCTTCTTCCCATGTTACGCCGAGCCATTTCAGGTTTTTCATTTGCTCTTCGTCCGCATTTTCCTTATTGCGCGTTTGGTCCGTATCTTCAATCCGAACGATGAACGAACCACCGTGATGTTTCGCAAAAAGATAATTAAAGAGCGCTGTTCGCGCACCGCCGATGTGTAAATGCCCCGTAGGACTCGGCGCATAACGAGTGCGAATTTCTTTCGCCATTGGTAGCACCATCCTTATGAATGTAAAAGGCTATAAACCTTGACCTAAGTAAAAACGTATCTAAGGCTTTATGTTACACCTTGCCCTTCTACTTGACAAGCAAGCATACTGCCTGTGCAGCGATTCCTTCCCCTCTGCCTGTAAAACCGAGTTTCTCGGAGGTAGTCGCTTTCACATTCACTTGCGAGAGATCTTCTGCCTCCAGCACGCGTGCAATGACTTCACACATTTGCGGGATGTATGGCGCCATCTTCGGCGCTTGGGCAATGATCGTTGCATCCACGTTTCCTAAACGGTAGCCACGCTCCCGAACCAACTTCCATACATGCTCCAACAGCTTCACGCTATCCGCATCCTTGAAAGCCGGGTCTGTATCTGGGAAATGACGGCCAATATCCCCCTCACCAATCGCTCCAAGAATCGCGTCACTAATCGCATGGAGGAGAACATCCGCGTCAGAATGCCCTAGCAAGCCTTTTTCATACGGGATGGTGACGCCACCGATAATGCATGGACGCCCCTCTACTAGTTGATGCACGTCAAAACCTTGTCCAATACGCATGAGCTACTCTCCCTTTCGTTTCCGCAATATCTCTTCACCAAACCACAGATCGTCTGGCGTAGTAATCTTAATGTTCTCATAGCTTCCGTTCATAATCGATACCGGATGACCCAGCCACTCAACCAGCATCGCATCATCCGTACCCAGCTTCCCCGCTGCCTCTGCTGCCTGATGTGCCTCTCGCAATAAAGACATACGAAAAGCTTGTGGGGTTTGAACCGCCCACAAGCTTTCCCGTGCTGGGGTTGACTCTACAAGTCCTGTTGCCCCCACCACTTTAATCGTATCTTTGACAGGTACTGCCATGATCGTTGCCTGATCTTGTTGCACTTGTTTGATCATGTGACTGATCTGTTTGCGAGTGACGAAAGGACGGGCAGCATCGTGAACTAGTACATAATCGCAATTTGCGGATAGTGATGCCAAGCCATTTCTCACACTGTCTTGTCGCTCTGCTCCACCCAGAGTAACCACAACCGTCAGCTTTTCAGCCGAGATCAAGGTCGTTACTTCTGCGTGGTCTGCTTCACTCACCACTAGCACGACTTCATCAATGTCGGGATGAGTGGCAAAAAGACGTACCGTATGAGCCAAGATCGGCTCGCCCGCAAGCGGTAACCACAACTTGTTTCGTTGTCCACCCATTCGTTTACCCGAACCGGCTGCAACGATCACGACACCCGTACTCACTGATTCATCCCTCTCCTGTTGTCTTTTCTATAACGCTCGTTCCAGCAACTTTGGTTTGGCGAAGATCATGCGTCCCGCAGAAGTTTGCAGCACACTCGTTACGAGAACATCGACGTCATTTCCGATGTATTCTCGTCCACCCTCTACAACAATCATCGTGCCATCGTCCAGATAAGCGACACCCTGACCATGCTCTTTCCCATCCTTGATGACTTGAACGTTCATCTCTTCTCCAGGTAAAACTACAGGCTTAACTGCATTCGCCAAATCATTGATGTTCAATACCGCAACACCTTGCAGCTCACATACCTTGTTCAGGTTAAAATCGTTTGTTACGACCTTTCCGTTAATGAGCTTAGCGAGCTTGATCAGCTTGCTGTCCACCTCGGATACTTCTTCAAAATCGCCTTCCCAAATCTGGACCTTTACCTTCATTTCTTTTTGAATCTTGTTCAAGATATCCAGACCACGACGACCGCGGTTTCTCTTCAGTACATCGGAGGAATCTGCGATATGCTGCAGTTCCTCTAGCACAAATCCCGGAATGACCAGTACCCCTTCCAGAAAGCCAGTACGGCAAATATCTGCGATGCGTCCGTCAATGATGACACTGGTATCGAGAATTTTATTTTCCAAGTTAGCGGCAGTTGTTGCACTATCCTTTTTCTTATCCTTACGTCCAATCGAAAATACCGACATAATCTCGTCCCGCTTGCGAAATCCTACCTGGAAGCCCAAATAACCGAGCAACCCGGAAACAATTAACGGCAAAAGATCTCCTACAAATGGAATCGGAATTTTACTGATGGGCAGGAATAATAAGAATGCAATAATAAGACCACTAATCAACCCCATCGCTCCGAACATCACATCGACAACCGGCATTTTGACGAGTGTCTCTTCACCCCATCGAACGATGCGCAGAACATAATCCACAACCCAATTCGCTAAAAAGAAAAACAAGATGGCACCTAGTACAGCTCCAATATATTGCGATCCGGCTACTACACCAAAGTTTAACAGTGGATCGAGCAACGAAAACAGTTCGTCACCAAAGCGATACCCTAATCCGCCACCAATCAAAACAAAAATGAATTTTCCTACTCGGCGTAACATGCCTTCACCTCCTTTTACTAATATAGACAGAAGCCTAAGAGTAAAACCCTATTTTTTTCCAAATCATTATAATGCTTCATTTTACTTTCCCTCACTATAGCAAAAAAGATTTTGCCATGTCAAATAGCCAAAAATTTTAACATAGTTGTCATTTTCTCGTCAACCCGGGAACACTCGTTTCCTTCGATGTTAAATTGACAGGGAGCTGACTCCCTTCTTATAATGTCAGTATCGTAATGAGAGAAAATTATGACGATACCAACAGCCTAAAGCAGAGGTGAACCAGATGGACAATCGAAACATAGACGACTTTCAAACGCAAGTATCCGAGCTTTTGATCAGACATCGTAGCGTACTGGACGTCATGTCCAAAGTTCAGGAAACGGCATCCCGCATTAACCGTTCACTGACCAAAGCCATCACCGAATGCGGCTGTGTCGAAGTGGTTGCCAAAAAACAGACGTACGATTCGAACAAGAATCTGGAGGACAACAAGTCCCATTTGGACACCCACTTTAACGGACCGCTGTGCGAGCATTGTCGCGATGTAGTTACTGCTGAGCTTGGCAAAAATCTCTTTTACCTCACTGCCCTGTGCAATATTACTGACATTAAGCTAGAAGATGTGCTTCAGAAAGAATCCAACCGACTGAATACTTTGGGTGTCTTCAATCTGTCTTAAAAGTCCGTTACTCGTATTACGAATGAACCCTAAAAAAAGTTGCATACAAAAAAGAAAAACCCGCACATTGAAGTGTGGGTTTTTTTATGCCGTAACTATTCAAACGGAACGGATTCTTCCTCTTTGTTTTTACGCTTGCGTAATTTTTTGACGAGAAAGTCAACGTTTTTTTTTATTCCGTACAGTGCATAAAAAGCAAGTGGCAGGAAGACGATTTTTGGAAATTGCTGCGGATACTTAATCGCTACAACAACCACAATCGCGATGATAATGGGTGTGATCCAGTAAGCAGACTTTGGAATCCCCACTTTTTTAAAGTTAGGATACTTGACCTTTGATACCATCAAAAAGGCAAGCAGCAACATACTTACGGCAAGCAATACCGGAGTGAATACTTGGTGATAGAGTGCGAGCGTAGCCAGTACGCCCCCCGCTGCCGTAATCGGCAAACCGATGAAATACCCCGGAACCCCGGCCTGTACGTTAAAACGCGCCAAACGCAGCGCACCACAGATCGGAAAAATGGCTGTAATGAGAATCCCAAGCAAATCAAAGTGTTGCAAGACGACAACATACATGATGAACGCTGGCGCAATCCCAAACGTAATGACGTCCGAAAGTGAATCCAATTCCTTTCCGAACTCGCTTTGGGCATTCAACATACGAGCTACACGTCCATCCAGCCCGTCTGCCAGCATACCAATGATCACTGTGATCGCTGCATATTCGACGTATTGATCGCCTCGAAACGCAAGAATAATTGCTAAAACTCCCAGAAACAAGTTGCTTACGGTTAGTATGTTCGGTAACGATTTCACGAACATAGACTACCTCCTGATTTCTTTTGCGTAAGGAGCAGGTTATCCTGTCGACCTTGTTTTCATCCAAGTCCCCTAGGCAAATGTTGAATACAAATAATGCCTTTATCCTATTCTACTTTAAATGTGTCTGTCAATGAACACTTGTTCTTGAATCCGTTTCAGCCCCTCTTTAATCGCTCTCGCTCGTACCTCGCCAATGCCTTCCACTTCGTCTAATTCCTGAATCGTTGCCATCATGATTCGCGGCAGATGATGAAAATGCTCTACCAGATTTGAGATGATCGTAACGGGCAAACGCCGGATCTTGTACAGGATCCGATAACCTCTAGGGGAAACGGATTCATCCAGCATACTGGCATTGGAGGAATACCCCAGCGTTCGCAAAAAAGAAGTAAGTTCCAGCATTTCCTCCGAGTTTAATTTTTTCATGTCCCGCAACACGAGATCAGGTGAATAGGATGGATCTCGGGAATAATCCCGAATAAGCATGTGTGCCTCTTCCTCAATGTTTGAAACCAATTCCTCCAACTGCATACTGACGAGCCTTCCTTCTACCCCTAGCTCACATATGTACTTGGAGACCTCTGTCTTAATACGTAACACCATCTCAATCCGTTGCAAAACCGAGGCAACTTCGTGTAGAGTAACGAGCTCCTCAAATTCTAACGCACCAAGATTCGTCAATGTTTGATCAAGAACGGCCTTGTATTTCTCAAGGGTAGATACAGCCTGATTCGCCTTGGCCAAAATGACACTGATTTCACTTAAGACATACCGGAAATTCCCCTGGTACAACGTGATCACATTGCGGCGCTGAGAGATAGCAATGACCAGATGATTCGTTTGAATGGCTGTCCGTTGCGCTGTACGATGCCGTGTCCCCGTCTCGCTCGTGGGGACTGAGGAGGGTGGGAAGATTTGCGTATTCGCGTACAGGATGCGTTTTGCGTCTTCACTTACTATAATCGCCCCATCCATCTTCGCTAATTCATACAAATGGGCAGGAGAAAAATCACAATTGATGGAAAAACCGCCATCGACAATCGTCTTCATCTCTGGACCGCACCCAATGACGATCAAGCCCCCGGTTTTGGCCCGTAAAACATTTTCCAATCCTTCACGAAGCTGTGTGCCGGGTGCCACGAGACGAAGCACATCACCGAATTGCGGAGCTCTTTTGATGTTCCCCTGCATGCCCACTCCTACCTCCTTATCACCTCGTTCAACGCATCGGCAATATTGCTCACACCAATCACTTGAATATCTGCTGGCGCATCCAGACCGCGGATGTTTTTCTCCGGAATGATAACACGCTTAAAGCCTAACTTATGTGCTTCTCGTACTCGTTGCTCAATACGAGAGACACCGCGCACCTCACCAGTCAAGCCAATTTCTCCGATAACGACATCATGCGGATTGGTAGCGTGATCACGGAAACTGCTTGCAATGCTTACGGCAATCGCCAAATCAACCGCTGGCTCATCCAATCTGACCCCACCTGCTACGTTTACATATGCATCCTGATTTTGTAGCATCATGCCCATGCGCTTTTCCAACACTGCCATGATCATCGCCACACGCTGATGATCGACCCCTGTTGCCGTTCTCCGTGGGGTTACAAAGCTGGTCGGGGCAACGAGTGCTTGCAGCTCAACCAAAACGGGACGTGTGCCCTCCATACTGGCTACGACCGTGGAACCCGCAACACCAAATGGACGCTCTGCTAAAAATATCTCAGACGGATTCGCCACTTCCTCCAAACCGCGATCCTTCATCTCGAAAATACCGATTTCGTTTGTCGAACCAAAACGGTTTTTGACGGCGCGCAAAATCCGAAACGTATTGTGGCGCTCCCCTTCAAAATAGAGAACAGCATCTACCATGTGCTCAAGCATACGCGGACCGGCGATGGAGCCTTCCTTGGTAACATGACCGACAATGAAGGTACCAATTCCTTTCCCTTTTGCAATCCGCATCAATTGGGCAGTCGCCTCCCGCACTTGTGCGACACTTCCAGCAGCCGATTGGATCGTCGGGTGAAACACGGTCTGGATCGAGTCAATAATCAGTACATCCGGGTCTACTTGATTAATATGCTGTTCGATCAAATCCAAATCATTTTCTGCCAATACAAACATCGGCGGCGTTTGCAAATGGAGTCGATCCGCGCGAATTTTGATTTGTTTTGCCGACTCCTCTCCAGATACATAGAGAACCTTTGCCCCTTGATGAGCCAAGGCAAAAGATGTCTGCAAAAGCAATGTCGATTTTCCGATTCCGGGGTCTCCTCCAACCAAAATGAGTGAACCCGGAACAAGTCCTCCACCAAGAACACGATTCAATTCACCGATCGTGGTATCCATGCGTGGCTCTTCTTCACTGGCTACCTGAGTCAATGGAATCGCAGATTGGCGCTGGCCGCCGCTCATCCCTTCGTGACGATGTGGATTTTTTACGGTCACTTCCTCCACCAAGGTGTTCCAACTGCTGCACCCCGGGCATTTTCCCATCCATTTTGGCGATTCATAGCCACATTCTTGACACGCGTATTTCGTTTTATACTTTGACATAGTCGCACCCTCACTTGGATTTCTTTCTCTACTTTTATCATAATTACGCACCCAAAAAAAGAATACCTCCCGAATCAGGAGGCATTCTATTACTTTTCAATCCAGCTTATGATTTCGTTTTTTCGAGGCGCTTAACAACCAGCTTGCCTTCTTCGGCTTCGATATTGACGGTATCGCCTTTACTGATCGTGCCCTTGAGCAATTCCTCGGACAAATTATCCTCGATGTGGCGCTGGATAGCACGACGCAGAGGACGCGCACCATAGGCCGGATCAAAGCCTTCTTTTGCCAATACTTTCTTGGCCTCTTCACTCAATTGGAAATCAATGTCTTGCTCTTTCAAACGTTTACGCAGATCTTCTGTCATGAGAGATACGATTTGCTCGATATGCTCTTGCTCCAAAGAGTGGAACACGATGACTTCGTCGATACGGTTCAAGAACTCAGGACGGAAGCTCTTTTTCAGCTCATCCATGACTTTGTCCTTCATATCCTGGTACTTTCTTTCCGAATCGTTGGTCGTGAAGCCGAGGGTCGTATTTTTCTTGATCATGCTGGCTCCGACGTTGGAAGTCATAATGACAACCGTGTTGCGGAAATCAACGGTACGTCCCTTGGAGTCTGTCAGACGACCATCATCCAATACTTGTAGCAGGATGTTGAATACGTCTGGGTGAGCTTTCTCGATTTCGTCCAGCAAAATGACGGAGTAAGGCTTGCGACGCACTTTTTCGGTCAGCTGACCGCCTTCATCAAAGCCTACATAGCCAGGAGGGGCACCGACCAGACGAGCGGTGGAATGCTTCTCCATGTACTCGGACATATCTACACGAATCATGGCATCCTCGTCACCGAAAAGCGTCTCTGCTACGGCACGAGCCAATTCAGTTTTACCCACACCAGTAGGTCCTAGGAAGATAAACGAGCCGATCGGGCGTTTTGGATCTTTCAAACCAGCACGGGCACGGCGGATTGCACGCGAGATGGATTTGACTGCTTCATCTTGACCAATGACGCGATCGTGCAAAATCTCTTCCATCTTCAGCAAGCGCTCTGTTTCTTCTTCCTTCAGCTTCAACACAGGAATACCCGTCCAGCTCGCCACTACTTGCGCGATGTCTTCTGGCGTAACCTCCATGTTCAGCTGGCCTTGGCGCTCTTTCCAGTCTTTTTTCGTTTTATCCAGTTCTTCACGCAGTTTTTGCTCCTGATCGCGAAGTGCTGCTGCTTCCTCGAACTCTTGTGATTGTACGGCAGCGTCTTTTTCCTTGCGTACCTCTTCCAGACGTCCCTCCAGCTCTTTGAGGTTTGGTGGAACCGTAAAGGATTGCAAGCGAACTTTGGAGGCCGCCTCGTCGACCAAGTCGATAGCCTTGTCAGGCAGGAAGCGTTCCGTAATATAGCGGTCAGACAGTTTTACTGCCTGCTCGATTGCTTCATCGGTAATTTTGACACGATGGTGGGCTTCGTAACGATCACGAAGGCCATGCAGGATACGAATCGCATCCTCCGGTGTCGGTTCATCAACCTGAATCGGTTGGAAACGACGCTCCAGTGCCGCGTCTTTTTCGATGTACTTGCGATATTCATCCAGCGTAGTGGCACCCACGCACTGTAGCTCGCCACGTGCCAGAGCAGGCTTCAAAATGTTGGAGGCATCAATTGCGCCTTCTGCTCCACCAGCACCAATCAAGGTGTGCAGCTCATCAATAAACAGGATGATGTTTCCTGCTTGGCGAATTTCGTCCATGATTTTTTTCAGACGATCTTCGAACTCACCACGATATTTGGTTCCCGCAACAACGGTTCCCATATCGAGTGTCATGACGCGCTTATCACGAAGGGTCTCTGGAATTTCGTTGTTCACGATTTTTTGGGCAAGACCTTCTGCGATAGCTGTTTTCCCGACGCCAGGCTCCCCAATCAAAACAGGGTTGTTCTTAGTACGTCTACTAAGTACTTGGATCACACGCTCGATTTCTTTTTGGCGACCAATGACAGGGTCCAGTCCGCCATCACGAGCGATTGCAGTCAGATCCCTTGCCAAGCCGTCCAATGTCGGCGTATTCGCCGCTGGGTTCCCTCCAGACGGTTGATGAGATGCCATCATTTCCGAGCTGCCAAGGAGCTGGAGCACCTGTTGACGTGCCTTGTTCAGGCTAACGCCCAAATTGTTCATGATTCTCGCAGCAATGCCCTCTCCTTCACGGATCAAGCCAAGCAAAATATGTTCAGTCCCCACATAGGTATGACCCAGTTTGCGGGCTTCGTCCATTGACAGTTCAATAACCTTTTTGGCGCGAGGTGTATAGTTTGGTGTGTAATTACTACCGGACTGCTCTGTTCCTCGCCCGATTAACGACTCCACTTCACTCTGGATTTTATCGAGGCCAAGCCCAAGTGATTGCAGTGCCTTCGCCGCAATTCCTTCGCCTTCTCGAATGAGTCCCAGCAGCACATGCTCTGTCCCAATATCTTTGTGTCCGAGACGAACCGCCTCTTCCAGGGCAAGCGCCAGTACTTTTTGTGCTCGTTCTGTAAAACGTCCAAACATCATATCGTACACCTCCGTATAACCGTGTTTTTTCTCTATATGGTTAACAATTGCGTGATACCATTACGATTACTCTTGTGATTCTACTACGCGCAGACGTTCGCGAATCAGCCTTGCCCTTCTTTCGTCACGTTGGTCCGGAGTGAGCTTTTGTCCAGCGTGGTGTTGTAAAAACCCCGGCTGTGTCGTGACCAACAGTTCGTTTAGGACGAGCGGAGATACATTTGGAATAATACCTAGATCAATCCCCAAACGTACATCGGACAGGCGCTGAGCCGCCTCCTTTGACTCTACTGTGCGAGCGTACATCAGGATGCCATACGACCGAAAAATCCGATCCTCTAAAGAAACCCGGGTATGCTCCAGCAAATAAGTACGTGCCACACGCTCTTGCTCAATAATCTGTCTGGCTACACCGTAGAGATTGGAAAGGATATCTGACTCAGACATCCCCAGTGTGACCTGATTGGATAACTGAAAAAGATTCCCTAGAGCTTCGCTGCCCTCTCCGTAAATTCCTCTAACAACTAGACCAACTTGATTAATTGCCTGTAAAATTCTGCTGATCTGCTGCGTCATCACCAGAGCCGGCAAGTGCAGCATTACAGATGCACGAATACCCGTACCCACATTGGTTGGGCAGCTTGTCAGATATCCTCGTGTTTCGTCGAAAGCGTAGTTCAAGTTTTTCTCAAAAATGTCGTCTATCTTCGTACCTAATTCCCATGCCTCGTTCAAACGAAACCCGGGTAATAGTACCTGTATTCGAATGTGGTCTTCTTCATTAACCATAATGCTGACAGACTCATCTTCACGAAGTAATACAGCACCTTTGCGAGATTCCTCTGCCAGATGAGGGCTAATCAGATGCTTTTCTACGAGTACCCTTTTTTCTAATGGGTTAATTTGATCCATCTGGATGACCTGAAGCTGATGCCTTTTGCGCATTGCCTCCGAATCGCTTACTTCCGTTACCTTTCTGACGACTTCCTCGCCCTGCGAGTCCGTTGCCAATAACGGAAAGGGGTGCTGGCGCAGGTTACGGGCGATACGCAGCCGTGTACTAATGACAATGTCGGAATCAGGACCTTCTCCTTTCATCCAATTGCTCCACGGGTTTTGCATAAACTGCTTTTGGGACATAACCAGCTAACCTCCCTTGCTACGATTGGGCCATTTTTTGTTCCAATGCTCGAATTCGATCACGCATTTCTGCTGCCTTCTCGAACTCTTCACTTGCGACATGACTTTGCAGTGCTTGCTTTAGTTGTTCCAGCTCTTTACGGATCTTCAATTTGCCACCGGTACGCTCTGGTACTTTTCCACTATGCTGTGTGTTTCCGTGAATCCGGCGGAAAAGGGGGTCCAGTCGGTCACCCAAAAAGGTGTAGCAATCACTACAGCCAAATCGTCCACTTTTACTAAATTGAGAATATGTGAGTCCACATGTTTCGCATTGAAGCGGCTTATTCGTTGCCGTTTCGCGTCCATTCTTTTGCATGGGATCAAATTTTAAAAGTCCTGACAGGAGATTGTTGATGCTGAAGTTGTGAAAGCCGGTAAAGACGTCCCCTTTTTCATGAGCACACTGCTCGCAAATATGGTATTCGGTTTTTTCGCCATTGACGATTTTCGTCAAATGAAGTGTCGCCGGTCGTTTTCCGCATTCCTCACAGTTCATAACATCATACCTCCTTTTACTTCAACAAGATTGCTGCGATCATCTGCTTTAAAATATTTGCCCGCAAACGATCCCGCAATTCAGCTTCTAGCGTCAATACATTTCGCGAGGTAGCGATTTTCATCAAGGTGGCTTCTCTGATGTTGACTAATCCTTCTTCCATTAGTCTTTCTACGATCGCATTTCCCACGCTCTGACTGATGCTCTCACCAATCAGTTCTTCTGTTAGCAATTCCTGCAAACGTGCTTTGCTGACAATCTGCACCTTGCGTATGCGAATATACCCGCCGCCCCCGCGCTTACTCTCTACAATGTATCCTTTTTGAACGGTAAAACGCGTATTGATGACGTAATTGATCTGAGACGGCACACATTGAAAATGGTCGGCAAGCTCACTACGCTGAATCTCGATCGATCCATTGGGACTGTTTGTAATGATGCTTTTCAAGTGATGTTCAATGATGTCCGAGATGTTACGCAAGTCATCGCCTCCTATTCCTCTGTGTATGTTCTTATGAGGTTACCTATTGACTTTGACTATCTTTGACGTTAATTATAATGGGTTTAGTGCGTGCCCGCAAGTGTCCCTTACACATTCTAGTGTGGGCAAAAGAAGGTCGCTTGAAACTTGGACATGATCAACAAAAAAACCACTCCCTGAGGAATGGTTTATGTTTGTTCTTGTGTATTGGTGTCGATTGCTGGCAAATGATTCAGTAGCTGAGTGAAGCTGGTGATGATGACATCTGCCCCATCAAGCTCCCCTGGTTTGGCGAAACCGAAGTCGCATCCAATGGTAAATAAACCGTTTGTCTTGCCTGCTTCCACGTCGGAGTGACGATCTCCTACCATGATGGCCTGCCCGATTTTGTAATCAGACAACAATTTTGCAACCAGGTCATTTTTGGAATGCGTACGGAATCGGCCGGCTGAGTACAGATCGGTCATCAGTTGCTTTAACTCGTATTCCTGACAAATGGCATCGATGTACTCTTCTTGCCCATTGCTTGCTACAAACAAAGCAAATCCTTTCTCACGCAGTGTTTCCAAGGTTGATTTTACATCCGGATATAGCTCGGTCACTCTTTCTTTGAGTAACTGGATTTCATTATCTAGCAAGAAAACATCTGCTGAGCGAATGGCTTCCTCACTCGCGCCCGGCAGCAATTTGTCCCAGATCTGCTCGATCGTCATTCCCAGTACATTGATCAGTTCACGCTCGTCAGGGGTTTCCCCTTGCCATAGCCCTTGTTGACGAAGCTGGTCAAACGTTCGAATAAATGCGGGGGTCGACAGCTTTTCTGTTTGCAGTAACGTGCCATCCATATCAAATAATATGGCGAATGGTACAGTCATGGGTTCCTCCATTTTGTCTGGCTAGGCAGCTATTCTACTTCTCTTGACAACATATTCATATCATCCATGATAAACTCGGTAATTCGTTGTGCAGCATCTGGCTTCGAGATTTTCTGTCCCATTCTACGCATATAGTCCACCTTGGACGGGCTATGCAATAGTTCATCGATAAAGTAAATCAATTGCTCTGACAGATTGGCATGTACCGCACATCCATTATTGAGCAAAAAGTGGCTGTTCCTCTCTTCTTGTCCTGGCAGAGGGTTGTAAATAATCATGGGTACCCGTTTACTCATTACTTCAGCTGATGTAAGTCCGCCTGATTTGGTGACAATTAAATCAGCCGTCTCCAAGTATTCATGGAAGTTATTGATGAATTTTAGTGGAACGACTTCATGGCGATACGTACGATTTATCACTTTATTGTACAGCTTGTCGTTTGTCCCTGTTAACACAAAGGTTTTCAGAGGAATGTTAATCTCTTCTAGACCATCTAATACCTTTTCCATCGAGCCGAGACCCAATCCGCCTCCTGAAAGAATAATGCTCTTTTGTCCAGGAGCGAGGCCTAACTTTTGCCGAATCAAATCAGGGTCCAATGGTAAACTGAATTTTTTCATGATGGGAATGCCCATCGGAATGAATTTTTGATGGTCCTGACGATAAACGTCTAACAGGTAATACAGTTGTTCATGGCCGATGAAGTAATAATTGATATGGTGATTAATCCACGAAGGATGGATGGTATAGTCAGTAATGATCGTATAGATTGGTTCCTTCCAATCATTTCTCCCTTTCAGGACGGAGAGCATACAGCTTGCAAACGGATGCGTAGCAATAAAGGCATCAGGCTGTACACTGTTGATCAGCTTTTTCAGTTTGTTTGCCAATAACTTATTCATCAGCACATTCATATCGAAGAAACGGGTTTTTTCCGTATTATGGTAAATCCTTCCCCACATCTTGGGTGACAGCCTTAACAGATTCATATAGCTTTCCAGCAAAATCTTGTGAAAGGTGGGGCTAATATATTCCAACGTATCGATGATCATTGATGTGCAACCACTCTCGGCCAAGCTTTCCTGCATGGCCCGCGCTGCCTGGTTGTGTCCGTTACCGATGGAAGCGGAAAAGATTAGAATTTTTTTCATGAACGATTCTCCTTCATAACCTCGCCTACTCCAACGCCTGGATCAGGTACCTTCTCATGTTAGTCTACCCCAAGACCCGTCTGCAAGAGGGAACTTGTCGGTCATTCGGCCTAACTTATCGACAAAATAATCGCGAGTTTGACTTTTTGCTATAAAAACGAAAAACCTCCTTACCCATTCTGGGGTAAAGAGGTTGGTTTCATTCCCTGAAAACTGAATACGCATGATTGCTAAGAG
>NZ_JABMIV010000019.1:0-53856 GCF_013332445.1 Brevibacillus sp. HB1.1
CGTTGAAATCTTGCGTCTGGGAATGCAGTTCTTGCTCTTTGGAAGTGAGATGCTGCTCTTGCGTCTGCAGGTTTTGAGCTAGGGATTGAAGGTCTTGGCCTTGAGTCTGAAGCGCTTGCTCGAGATCGAGAAGTTCCTGCTCCCGTGCGTTGAGATCTTGCGTTTGGGAATGCAGTTCTTGCTCTTTGGAAGTGAGATGCCGCTCTTTCGTCTGCAGGTTTTGAGCTAGGGATTGAAGGTCTTGCCCTTGAGTCTGAAGCTCTTGTTCGAGATCGAGAAGCTCCTGCTCCCGTGAGTTGAGGTCTTGCGTCTGGGAATGCAGTTCTTGCTCTTTGGAAGTGAGATGCTGCTCTTTCGTTTGCAGGTTTTGAGCTAGGGATTGAAGTTCTTGGCCTTGAGTCTGAAGTTCTTGTTCGAGATCGAGAAGTTCCTGCTCCCGTGAGTTGAGGTCTTGCGTTTGAGAATGGAGCACTAGCTCTTTGGACTGGAGCTGTTGTTCTTTCGTTTGCAGGTTATGAGCTAGGGATTGAAGGTCTTGCCCTTGAGTCTGAAGCTCTTGCTCGAGATCGAGAAGTTCCTGCTCCCGTGAGTTGAGATCTTGCGTTTGGGAATGCAGTTCTTGCTCTTTGGATGAGAGATGCTGCTCTTTCGTCTGCAGGTTATGAGCTAGGGATTGAAGGTCTTGGCCTTGAGTCTGAAGCTCTTGCTCGAGATCGAGAAGTTCTTGTTCCCGTGCGTTGAGGTCTTGCGTTTGAGAATGCAACACGAGCTCTTTGGACTGGAGCTGTTGTTCTTTCGTCTCGAGGTTATGAGCTAGGGATTGAAGGTCTTGCCCTTGAGTTTGAAGCACTTGTTCGAGAACGTGAAGATCCTGTTCTCGTGCATGGAGGTCTTGTGCCTGAGAGTGCATTTCTAATCTTTGCGCTTGTAACGCTTGTTCAAGCCCGACAAGTTCCTGATGCCGTGCTTGAAGTGCCTGTGTCTGAGATTGCAGTTCCAGCTCCTTAGCCTCGAGCTTTTGGTCGGTAACAAGGAGCTCTTGCTCAAGTCCGACAAGTTCCTGCTGCCGTGCTTGAAGTTCTTGTATCTGAGAATGCAGCTCCAGCTCCTTAGCCTCGAGCCTTTGATTTGTAACAAGCAGATCTTGTTCTTTCGTCTGCAGTTTATCCGCTAGGGATTGAAGTTCTTGGCTTTGCCCCTGAAGCTCTTGCTTAAGACTGAGTAGTTCCTGCTCCCGTGCTTGAAGTTCTTGTGTCTGAGAATGCAGTTCCAGTCCCTTCGTCTGGAGCTCTTGATTAAGAGTGAGTTGCTCTTGTTCTTGCGTCTGCAAGTGATCCGCTTGAGAATGCAGTTCTAACCATTGCGTCTGAAGCTCTTGTTCATGATCGAGAAGTTTCTGCTCCCGTTTTTGTAGGTGTTGCGTCTGAGAATGCAGCTCTTGCCCCTTCGATAGGAGGTCTTGTTCGAGAGAGAGTAGATCCTGCTCTTTCGTCTGAAGGCTACTCGCTAGGGAATGCAGTTCCTGCCCTTGCCCCAGCAACTCTTGCTCAAGATCGTGAAGTTCCTGCTCCTGTGCCGTGAGACTATGCTCAAATGCGTGGAGGTTTTGCTCCCTCACCTGTAGTTCCTGCTTTCGTTGCTCCCAATTTGCGTTTGCTTCTGTAAACTGCTTTAGGTCAGAGAGTGTCTGCTCTTCCCGTGCCCGTGCGTCCTCCAACTGCTGATTCAATGACTCCAGTTTGGATAGTTGCTCGTGCTGTCTCATCTGCGCACTTTCAAACTCTTCATTTACATGATCCAAAGCTTGTTTCCATGTGAGCTGTTGCTGCTCCAGATGTTCTATCATGTCTAAATGCTGTTGGCGTTCATGCAGGATCTCCTCGATTTGACTCAGATGCTGCTGATCTTGCTCGTGTAACGTTTTTTGCCATTGTGCCTCTTTTTGTTCGTAACTTTGTACTCGCCGTTGGAGCAATTCTATGTGCTCGCGTAAGTGTGATTCCTGCGCTTGATGTTTGGACATGATTTCTTCAAGCCGTGGACCTTTTCGCTGCTCTCTGATCTCGGTTTGCAAGCTGTCGATCGAACTCTTTAGTTTTGCTTCTGTTTCCTGGTGGTCGGTTATGGCATTTTCCCGTTGTTTCAGGAGATGCTCGTAGTAGTCGAGCTTGCTTTTCATTTCTTGAAGCATGTCTTGTGAATCATTCAAGCGCTGCTTCCATTCTGCCCCTTTGCTGTCCAAATCGTGGAGGTTCTGGTTCAATTGTTCAAGCTGCTCTCTGTATGTTTCATTTTTTTGGGATGTTTCCTCTATCTGCTTCTGTAGGTACCACACTTCTTGCATGAGTTGGTTTGCTTTTTCTTCGTAGTAGTGTGCTTGTTTTTTTAGCAGGAGGAGCTTCTCATTTTCTCTCGACTTGTTCGCATTGGAGATTCTCCTTTTGTACACAGTGTTGTCCTCCTTTTTCCGTCTGGCTTTCCCATATAGACATATGTACGGGGTGGGAATTGGTGCCTGTATTGTAGTGACGGGTTTCTATATAGAAAAAACGGGAGAAGTGCTAGTCTTCTCCCGCCTGATTGGAAACGAATATTTATTTCTTACGGAGTGGTAATGACAATATCCCCAAACGTGATGCAATCGGCAACCAGTAATTGTTCGTCTGGAACGATTGTAATTGTGGCACTGAAGACGAGGACGCCAGAAGAGTCGGTGAGTGTCAGGATGATAACGTCTGGCAGGTTGAGTCCTGTTTCGGCGAGTGTCAGAGAGTAGGTCACCGTTTCTTGTGCGCCTGTTGCTGTGAATGTCCGTACACCAGTACCTGTTACGACCAGACCTGTCACAATTGGCAGGATAGGCAGTACGCTAATGCATGTCGGAGAACTGATAGTCGTTGGCGAGAAGCTGAAGCTTTGATCGCCAAGGACATCAGGCAGGAGAGCATCAAAGAAGTTAAAGGTAAACGAGCTGCTGGATGGATCGCAACTTGGGCAGATATCCGCGATGAGCTGGATCGTACCGACGGCAATGGCGAGCGGGATACCAATCGATACGGAGACGTTTGGTACCAACGCGTTGACGGACGCCTGGCAATCGCAGTTGCGTACTGGGAAGATTGGTGGGCATTGTGGTGGGAATGTGATCGGCGGGCAACGGAAAGATGGCGTTGGCGATGGAATTGGAATGTTGTTTGGACGTGGAGAGCAGAATTTCGCCAATACTTCTAGTTTGACTTCTGCTTCTACCTGGATTTCTACGCAGACAATGACGTCGAGTTGAACCATGCCACCGAGGAGAACAGTACCGGTTGGTGAGCACTCGAAAGCACTGATTCGGCACAAGATATTGTCCTCATCAAGCGGTTCAGGCAGGCAGAGTACGACTTCCTGATCGAATTGCACTGTCGTTGTGAATTCGCAGAGAGGTGTTCCGTCTGCGAAGACGCGAACGAGCACAGTGGCTCCGAACACGAAGCGAACGACACCGACCCGAACAGTGGTCCCATTGACTACAATGTTCTCGCGGCGAATACTGACGACTCTGCAAGTAGGACCAGGAGAAACTGGCTCAACGCAGGAGATCGTGATATCTTGCCCTGCACGAATAGCAGCGTCTACCAGAGCTTGACAATCGTCGGGAAGGGCAATCTTGTTTCGGTAGCTGTTCGCTAATACTACCCAGTCATACACCTTATTGACGCGAATGCACTCTTCCTGCAGGTTGTTCGATATAGGAGGAGTTGCTGTAGGCGTCGGTGTAGGGAGCTGGCGACCCATAATGGGCTTCACGTGATGTTTCACCGTAAGAATCCTTCCTTTCCTAGGGAGTTTGCTTTGCAGTTACATACTATGTGGGCAACCGGAGTTTGGCATGTTGAGCATGCGCCTATTTTTTAGGTCACTATCTTGTCAGAATGGAATTTGAAATTTTTGAAAGAACCAATTGTCGTCGAATTTTCTTTGGGCAGTGTATCGAACACGCTGAGCGGCAGCCCCGCAAGTCAGCACGTCATCCGCAATTTCACTCGCATTTGCGTAGAGTACAAGTTTTTTCGCTGCCTCAATCCGCTGCTCGTTAAAATGGCTGTACGCCATGCGAAGCATATTGTAATAAATGTGCTCATGTGCAATTGTGTAAGGGTGAACTTGCCTGAACAAATGCAAAATTTTTACGGATGGCTGGACCAGACACGTATATCCAAAGAGCCACATTTTGATGGAAAACTCGATATCTTCAAATCCCCATATGCGAAAACCACGGTCAAAACCCCCGACTTTCATAAAAGCCTCTCTGGTGACCAAGAAGCATCCCCCTGGCAATATCGCAACCGGTGACGGACCTGTTGGCTTTGGATACCAGCTGATCTCAAGCTTTTGATTCAGATTTTGCCCATAACCAATTTTATGTGGCTCCGTCATGGAGGCAATTCCCGGAGCAACTCCATCTGCTTTTTTTGTAAGGATGAGCTCCATCATGCGATCGATCCAAAAGTTTTCAAAAGACAGATGGGCATCGCAAAAAATGAAGTAGTTGCCGCGTGCGTGATTCACGCCCAAGTTTCGTGCAGCAGCAGCACCAATGCCTTCTGTTGTGATTAATTTTATTTTTTCATTTTGCCCGTGGCCTTGTAGAAAGTGACAACCGTTATCAGTTGAGGCATCATCGACTACGATCACTTCATATGGATACGTGGTTCTTGTATTCAAAAGGGAAGTGATGGTAGAACGCACATTGTCCCCCTCATTTTTTACAGGAATGATAATGGAGATTAGGGGCATTTGTGAGGTGGGCATATGACCACTCCTTTCTGTAGCATCGTATGCGCAAAGCGCTTCTTCGGAACAGTCATCGCCAAAAATGTTCACTTTGGACACTAGGCATTCATACAATATCGCGGACTGAAGGAAAGTGCGTGAGGAGAGATGGGAATGGATGTTGAGGTATATTACAGTGGTCAACGTGGCGGGACCATGCCGTACGCTGCTCTGCCAGCGTTTCGTTTATTTTGCAAGAAAAATGGCTTTCAATTGAAGTGGGATTCGACGAATAAAAGAGTTGACCTGGATTCGGGGTTGAAAGGAAAAGTTTGCGTTCTTTTTACAGGCATATCTTCTTCAGGAGGGACCGCCTACGAGTGGGAGGTATTGGGGAACGTTCAAAAATTTCTTTCTGATAGCGGGATGGAGGTTGTCTTAAGCCAAAACAATCCGTCTCTGGCGAAAAATACGGATGTCGCCATACGTTTCAGCTTGAAGGAAATGCGAGTCCTGGAAAAACCGAGACTGATTTTCTTTCAGTCGGAGGATGATAAGCGGCAAGATCTGGTCAAGTGTCTACGTACAGAAATGCAGCAGTCAGGAATCCCGTGTCACTATAAAGTAACCAAAAATCAAAAGCAACCATCGATCGTTCACATCCAGTTGCAGCTGCCGCTTTATACGGAAGTGAGCATGCGTAAGATCTATGCGGAAAAAATTGCGCTACACTTAGCGTCAGGGGTTTTGGAGTATTTCCAAAATGGATTACACATTCAACCAATGGCGTTTTTACCTCCCAATATTTTAAAGCTGTTTTATTCCACGATGCTCTTTACCTCTGATAAGGAAAGTCAGCAGGGAGCAGATGAAAAGCCATTGGCAGAGGAACCAATCACGATTCAGGAAAGTGAACAGCCGAGTGCTGAGGCCAGCGACTCAAATAGTGACTCAAATAGTGAAGTAAACAGCGAATCAAACAGCGAGTCAGACAGTGAACGGGAAGAACTGATGATCTTGGCAGAAGAAGAACTCCTGGAACAGGTAGTGACCATTCATCCGGTCGAAGAAGTGCCTGAACTGGTTGAATTGCGTACAACGGCAGAAGTGTATTTTGATTACACGTTGATTCACTCTGAATCAGTTGAGAAGCCGTACCTGTTGATTGGGACGCTTCAGGTGAAAAATACGGGGAACGTTGAACTGGACAATCCAATCGTTTGCCTGCGTGTCTCGCCTGTCGATTCGATCAAAATGGGAGGGCAGGTATTGCCACCGAAGCTCGTGGAGACGATGGCCGTGCAAGGTACATCGGGCTTAAAAGGATGGAGATACTTGGAAGACGATTGGTTTGCCCAAGCGATGGAGAGAGGGGAATACTGGATAGCGCCGATCCAACCTGTAACCATTGCGCCGGAATCGACGGAATCCTTCCAAAACTTTCAGATTTCATTTATGAAACAAGAAGCGGGGAAGGGAATCGTCGTTGAGGGTGTCGTGCTGTGCAACGATCAGACGGTACACTTTTCGGCAAATAACCGGATTGCTGTGTCTTTCTAATATGGAAGAAAAGCCACCATTTCAGTAGAAATGATGGCTTTTCCGTTCCGCGCCTCTATTTTTTCAAGAACATTTGCACGAATGTTTTCCCGTGCGGACCGCCATTCACGACAGCAATGGCTACGTAGTCGTATGTCGGACTCATGATATTGGCTTTGTGCCCGGAGGAATTCATGAACATTTGATGAGCGCTGCTTACAGAGTAGTTTTGCGCAATATTTTCAGCAGCAGCTATATAGCGAATACCAAAAGTGTCCATCATTTGAAACGGTGAGCCGTAAGTGGGAGAGGTGTGGCTAAAGTAGGCTTTGTTCACCATCTCTTGAGCTTTTACACGTGCAACGTTCACCAACTGCATGTCCACTTGATATGGTGCGAGACCACGGCTGGTGCGCTCTTGATTCACGAGTTGAACCATTTCTTTTTCCTCAGCCGTCAAACCAGCGGGAAGAGGAACTTGTGTGCCGGCACCAGGGTTTTGTGGTTGCTCAGGCTTGCTCGGTGTTACGGGAGTCGTTGGATTTGTTGGGACGGTCGGCTTCGTATCGGGTTTAGGCTGTACTGGATTGTTCTTGTATTGTGTTTTTATGGCTGTAAAGGTTTTGGCGTCAGCTTCACCGGTCAAAGTTTGCTTATTACGTGACTGGAATAGCATGACGGCAAAGCGCGTAGATTCATCGTAATAACCCGAAGCAGTTACTTTGTATCCGATTCCAGCGAGCATTGTTTGCAATTCCTTCACGCTTTCCCCACTAGCACCCAATTTCAGCGTAACGTAATTATTGGATTCTGTGGGTTCAGTAGGCTTGGACGGTGTGCTCGGCGTAATCGGCTTCTCTTGATTGCGTGCTTGGTACACGCTCTTCAGTTTATCGTAAGTGGTTTTGTTTACAATCCCGGTTTGCGCCAGCTTGTATTTTTTCTGAAATGCTTTGACGTTAGAAGCCGTGTAGCTGTTGTATGTCTTGTCCACTACCAGCTTGTAGTCGTAATGAAGTGCATCGAGCATCTTTTCCACTTCAAGCACGCGCGAGTTTTTCATCCCTTTTTTCAAAGAGGTAAAGCTTGTTTTCGCAAATGCAGGTTGTCCGATCATAGTAACGAGGACGGACAGGGAAAGGATCGTTGCCATTTTCTTTATGTTGCGATTCATCTCATCACGCCTTTCTATGATTTGTCGCACCACAATGGTACTAAATGTGGAACAAATGAGAAAAGCACAAAATATTGGAAAGAGGTGGAGGTGGAATGTTTGACCTCTCTTGGATCGACCTAATCATCCTCGTGCTGGCAAGCTTTCGTCTCACGCATTTGATTGTTTTTGATGAGATCACGTCTTTTCTGCGAACCCCATTTTATCAGGTGTTATATGTACCCGATGAGTCGGGGCAAATGGTTCGGGACTTTCAATTTAAAGGCGGGAGGGTGCGCCAATGGATAGGCAGATTGTTGAGCTGCCATTGGTGCGTGGGAATTTGGGTGGGCGCTTTGATCGTTGGGTTGTATATGTATGTGCCAGCCGCCTATCCGTTGTTGCTCCTGCTTGCCATAGCCGGAGCGGCGGCTGTCATTGAGACAAAGCTGTATTCGAGTTGAAAGGTTAGCTCCTCGAAAAAATTTTGTATACGATCACTTCGTCATACGAAAGAGGAATGATCTCTTCGGCCATGTATCCTCCTACGATTCTTTGCTGGACTTGAGGAGTGCTCGGTACACCGATACTGGAAGACGCGATGTCCACACGAACCGTCTTGGCATTCGGATCGAGTGGAATTTCGAGGGCAAAGGTGGGCTTATCAACGGTATAACTTTTTACATTTACGCCATTCACGAGCGCAGTCAAAACAATGGGCTTCGGCAATTTTACGGGGGAGCCAGGGACTTTGCCCTTTACTAACAACATTTGAGCCGGTGCAGAAGGATCTGATTCAACAATCGCGCGCAGGACAGGAGGCGCCCACAAGTCCATCCCCCGATTCATGCTTGTGATTCTGGTTGTATTGGATGGAAAGGACTTGTAGAGCCTCAACAGGTCGAGTACACCCATGCCTTTGTATTGTGGAACGTACGATATCCAATGGCTGGGTATGGACGAATAATTTTTTGCAAGAGATCGTAAGACTTCAGGTACGCCGACGGAATGCCATTGGGTAGCTGATTTGCACGCTGTGTGGATTCGAGCGTTTCCTAAATAGTGAGGCAGATAACCGATGGGGTAAAATTTGGCGATGCGCATCCACAGGTCATAATCCATGCAAAATTGCAATTTTTCATCTACGCCCCCCATGTGCCTGAAGACGTGGGCTCTGATGAAAGCGGATGGCTGGCAAATCACACAGCTCTGATACAACTTCTTGGAATCAGCCTGTTCTGACGGATAGGTGGTGGATACTTGACCGTACTCGTTCATCACATGGCAATTGCCGTGAAGCATTCCCCAGGCGGGGTTACTCGCAAAAGCGTGAACAGCCTTCATAATGGCGCCAGGTACATAGGTGTCGTCTGAATTCAGCCAGCCGATGATTTCCCCTCTTGCCAATGCCAAGCCTTTGTTAAGCGCATGAGACTGTCCGCGATCCGGTTCGGAAATAAAACGGAAGCGCGGATCTTTTTGTGCATATTCTTGCAAGATGGAGAGGGTATCGTCAGTCGAGCCTCCATCTACCACGATATGCTCAAGGTTTACATAGTCCTGAGTCAATATGCTATTTATGGTCTCACGAATAAACCGGCCTTGGTTGTAAGAGGGGGTAATGATACTCACTAATGGTTGCTGTGAGTGGGACACGAGATTCACTCCCATCTTTCCATCATAAAAAATGCATGCACTACCATCAGACTATGAAAGAATGGAAAATCGGGTACACAAGCATCGTTGATCTTGTGCACCCGATTTCAATTTACCCGGAGATTACAGGTAGTCCGGAACGATCCCTGGATTTCGGAAGATACGAAGCAATTCCGCGTGGCAGTTAGGGTCGATCTCTTTGCCAGAAATGGCTCTTGCCACGAGGCTGATGCGACCCGCATCGTAATTGTTGATTCTGCCGGAAGGGATGGTCCGAACCGATTCAGGAATGATTTCAAACAGTGTGCCTCGGAGCATCTCCTCGATGCAAAGGACGGACGGCAGCCACCAAGTGGTATCGTCCTTATAAATCCGGTTCATTTGTCCAGGAGCTCCGTTGTAGACCATGATCGATTGGGTTGTATCCAAAATACAGGCAGTTTCCAACAAGAGGTGCCCACCTGGTTTAATCACGCTCCGGCATTGTGACAATGTCCACATCGGATCGCGCAGATGATAGAGCAGACCAAGATGCTGGACGACATCAAATTGATTGTGCCGAATTTGATGTGGGAACGGCAGGGGTTCAATAAAATCGTCCATCAGCAATACTTGCAGCCCTTCCCATAATTTATATGGGCTGGTATTGTACAGCGGCAAAACTTTGCTTTGTAGGATGTTCTTGCAAAACTCAAAATTCAAATAGAGCGGCTGCATACAGTCCGTAGCCACGACAAGACTTGCCCCTCTTTGCTCCGCTTCAAACGCCCACATTCCGTCAAAACTAGCGAGATCAAGGACGCGTTTCCCCGAATATTGGATGTATTCTCTGGATTGTCTCGTCATATTCCATATACCTTCCAGAAGCGTAATCCCGGGTGTGACAATACCGGGTCGCAGCGCGATCTTATGGTACCATCGCCGTTTGCTGATCTCATCGAGAATTTCCTGATCTGTCCAAAATCTTCCCATCGACATGTCCCCCTTCATTGCAGAGTGCTTGCCCTATACGATATGTTCGGACCGTGCTGGGGGAAATGATATAAATGCATTAATTTCGTCCTATTCAGGTCTAAAGTTGCTTGCCAACATGCATGATTTTGGAAAAAAGGCATATGCCCGTTTCTCGTTGTCTGTCACGTACATAAAGTATGGGGAGAAAAAGGAGGCGGAAAAAGTATGGCCTTGCCTATCGTGATCATCCATCGCGGGGACGATGATTATCTCACATACAGCTTGCAGCAAGCAAAAAGAAGCAATCCCCATTCGCCCGTCTATCTGATAGGGAATGGGGGAAACAGAAGGTATGCTATGAACGGCATCATTCACGAGATAATAGACGATTACATGCCTGCCGCTATCGAAATGACGAGAGTCTATAAACATATTCATTTCATGCCCTATGAATACAACCTATTTTGTTTTCAAAGATGGTTTATTTTGTTGGCGTTTATGAAAAAGCATCAGATTCCAAAATGCTGTTATATCGATACGGATGTCATGCTGTTTACCGACGTAAACCATCCGCGCTTTGACAACTTTATGATGGAATTCGTATGGACCAATTTCTTAGATAGGCAGAAGCTAGAACAATTTTGCGAGTTCATGACGTCTCAGTTTGCCAATCCGATTACATTCGCGAAAGTCGTTCATTACACGATGCAGAGAAAGGAACATGTCAGATTCAATCAACCTTTAATTACAGATATGGTGCTGGCCTTGCTATTTCTTTCGCAATTTAAGGATTACCAAATGACGAACGGCTTGTTTCATGATGGCTTTTTTGACGGCAATATTCAGCAGTCTGCTTCGGTGGAGAACTTGTATGGCTTTAAGAAAATTTACTCGATAAATGGTGTCCTGTGCTGCAAGGATAAGGCAACGAGTCAATTTGTCCCGTTGTTTTCTCTTCATTTTCAAGGATACACGAAGCACCATATGAAGTTTTTTACGGCTCCCTATCTCCCCCAAGCAGGTTCTTACATTTTCGATTATATTTCCAATCGATGGATTCAGTTTTTATAGGCTTCTATCATCCCTCGTGTTATTTGACCATTTTCATTGGATCATAGAGCATCGACTGCGACAAACGCATAAGATGGTGCATACAACACGATAAACGGATAGAGGTGGCCTGGGTGAAACTGATATTACTATCGGGTGGTTCAGGGAAAAGGCTGTGGCCGCTCTCCAATGATGTCAGGTCCAAACAGTTCTTGAAGTTGATAGGCAATGCACATGCCCAACCAGAGGCGATGGTTCAACGAGTGTGGAGGCAGCTAGCCTTCCGCAATTGGTCGGAGCCTGTTTATATTTCAACAGGCCGTTCGCATGTTGACTTGCTTCAAAGCCAACTTGGAGAAGGCGTTCCTTTGATCGTGGAGCCGGAAAAAAGGGATACCTTCCCTGCCATTGCTTTAGCGGTGACCTATTTGTACTCTGCTTTGACAATGGACCCGGATGAAGTCATTGCCATCATGCCTGTCGATCCATTCGTTGAGGATCGCTTCATGGACAGGATCAAGGAGCTGGAGAACGTCATACTCAGATCAGGTGCGAATCTCGCATTAATCGGAGTGAAGCCTACGTACCCATCTACGAAATACGGTTACATTGTTCCAAAGCTGGAATCAGAGTCGGGTCAGGGTGAAAGGCCTCATGCCTATCAAAAAGTAAAAAGCTTCAAAGAAAAGCCGACTCTTGAGCAAGCGCAGGATTTAGTAGAAAAGAAGGCTCTATGGAATTGTGGAATTTTTGCTTTTCGATTGGGTTATCTGATTCGCGAATTGGAGCAAAAAGGATTGCCTACTGAATACAACCGCATGCTTGAGCAATATAGCCAAATGCCTGCCATCAGCTTTGACTATGAGATTGTAGAAAAGGCAGAGAAAGTAGTCGTTCTCCCGTATGACGGAGCCTGGAAGGACTTAGGGACGTGGAATACGCTCACAGAAGAAATGAGCGGGAATGCAATCGGTAAGGTTTTGATCGATGAGAGTTGCACGAATACACACGTTATCAACGAATTGGACATACCTATCGTGTCCATCGGTTTATCGGATATGATCGTGGCGGCCAGTCCTGATGGCATCCTCGTTTCTTCTAAGGAACAAAGCCATATGGTCAAAAATTTGGCTTTGAATTGGACAAAGCGCCCAATGTATGAAGAGCGGCGCTGGGGATGGTATCAGGTTATGCATTTACAGAAGAATGAAGACGACGTGGAAGTATTAACGAAAAGAATCCATGTATACGCCGGGAAAAATTTGAGCTATCAGTACCATCACCATCGTAGCGAAGTATGGATCATCGTAGAGGGCTGCGGCGAGTTCATTTTGGATGATCAGCTGAGCCAGGTTGGACCAGGTGACGTATTGCAAATCCCGGTAGGAGCCAAACATGCAATCAAAGCTACGACCGAGCTGGAATTCATCGAAGTACAGATGGGAAGTCAGCTGGTGGAAGAAGATATCGTTCGACTCGGAATGACGTGGTCAGCGATCCTGGAGCAGTTAGGGAAGCACGGTGATCACGATGATTGATCCAGCGTTTTGGCGAGACAAAAAAGTGTTGATCACAGGTCATACGGGGTTCAAAGGGTCATGGCTGTGCTTATGGCTGCATCATTTAGGGGCGAAGGTAACAGGGTATGCGCTGTCGCCGCCGACGAATCCGAGTATTTTTCAGTGTGCCCAAATCAGCTCATTGGTTGATTCGATCATTGATGATGTCAGATCGAAGGAAAGTGTTCAAAAAGCGATCAACCAAGCAAACCCAGATATCATCATTCACATGGCCGCTCAGCCGCTGGTGCGTCTATCGTATCAATATCCGGCGGAAACCTACGAAATCAATGTCATGGGTACGGTGAATGTACTCGAAGCGGCGAGAGTGGCTGTGCAGAACGGTATGAAAATCAAAGCAATCATCAATGTTACGACGGATAAGGTTTATGAAAACCGGGAGTGGGTGTGGGGATACCGTGAGCAAGATGTGTTGGGCGGCTATGACCCGTATTCCAACAGTAAAGCATGTTCGGAGCAAGTGACTGCCTCCTATCGCAATGCTTTCTTTCACCCCGATCGTGATCACCAGCATGGCGTAGCCATTGCTTCAGCGCGAGCAGGCAATGTAATCGGCGGCGGCGATTGGGCTCTTGATCGCTTGATACCGGATTGCCTGAGTGCCTTGATAAAGGGAGAAAAAATCACCATCCGAAATCCAAAAGCGATTCGGCCGTGGCAGCACGTCCTTGAGCCATTGAAGGGGTATTTAATGCTCGCAGAAAAAATGTGGGGAAATGGCAAGGATTACGCCCAGAGCTGGAATTTTGGTCCGAATGAGGAAGATGCCAAATCGGTAGAGTGGATCGTCCAGCAGTTGTGTGAGCGCTGGGGAGCTGGTGCCTGCTTTGAAGCAGAGCGAACAGATCCACAGTGGCACGAAGCCCAATATTTAAAGCTGGACTGTTCCAAAGCCAAAAGTGTAATAGGCTGGAAGCCCACCTGGTCACTCGAGCAGACCTTGGACAGTATCATTTTTTGGCATAAGGCTTATCAGCAAAAGCAAGACGTAAGGGAAATCTGTTTGGCCCAAATCGCAGCGTATACAGATAGGACCCAATGAAGAACAGAGGAAGGAGGGCAACCAATGAAAGTCGTCATCCTAGCAGGAGGGTATGGCACGCGCATTGGAGAAGAAACGCATCTTCGTCCGAAGCCGCTCATTGAGATCGGTGATTGGCCCATCATTTGTCATATCATGTCCATTTATTCCAAGTACGGTTTCCATGATTTCATCATCTGTCTCGGATACAAAGGCTACATGATCAAGGAGTACTTCGCGCACTACTTCCTTCACCATTCTGATGTGACGTTTGATTTTCGTAACGACAATCAGGTCACTTTTCACAACCATAATGCTGCGCCGTGGCGAGTCACATTGATTGATACGGGGAAAGACACAGGGACAGGTGGAAGGGTGAAGCGGATACAGAAGTATGTGGGAGAAGAAACATTCATGCTGACGTATGGAGATGGCTTATCCGACATTGATATTGAACAGTTGGTAAAATTTCATCGCACGCATAAAAAACTCGCAACGATCACTACGACTCAACCGCCAGGCCGATTCGGAGCATTGGATATTGTCAATGGGAACACCGTAAGAGGATTCCAAGAGAAGCCAAAGGGGGACGGCGGCTGGATCAATGCTGGTTTTTTTGTCATGGAGCCGGGCGTACTTGACTATATTGCGGGTGATGAGACGGTATTGGAAAAAGAGCCGCTGGAGAGCTTGGCCAAGGCGAATCAACTGATGGCTTTCAAGCATACCGGTTTTTGGCATCCAATGGATACGCTCAGAGATAAAAACTACTTGGAAGAACTGTGGAAATCCGGAAAAGCAGCATGGGCAACCAGCCGAATATGAAGGAGGAAGCAGGAGTGGGTGGATTAAACGAGAACAGTGAAGAGGTTTTTTCTCCAATCGGATACGGGGACATAACGATCGATTGTGGGGCAAATCACGGGCTCATTTCTCAAAAAATGGCGGATAAAGGCGCCCTCGTCTTTGCGTTTGAACCGAATCCATACGTATTTGAGGAATTGAAAAAAAGGGTGGGATCCTATCCCAATGTCATATGTATAAATAAAGCGGTTTGGCATAAAAACGACAAGCTACGCTTGCATTTGCATGATCTTTACCATACGGATCCGGCAGGGTCTGCTTATGCCTCTTCTCTTCTGACTAATCATCCAGTTACGAATCCCGAAAAGTATGTAGAGGTAGAGGTGATCGATTTGACACAGTTTATCCAAATGCTCAATCGTCCGATCAAATTGATCAAAATGGATATCGAGGGGGCAGAATTTGAACTGTTGGAAAAAATCGTGGAGCAAAATTTACACCTGCAAATAGAAAAAATCGTCGTAGAAAATCATGAATGGCTGATCGAAGACTTGAAAACGAAAGCCGATCACTTTCGGAGGGTCATGCAAGAAAAACGAATTCACAACATCGACTTGAACTGGGTATAAAGCAGGTGAAGGGGAGCGATCCCAAATGAAGATACTTGTGACCGGCGCGACAGGCTTTCTCGGAAGCCAGCTCGTAAAAGCGCTGCGATTGGACGGACATACCGTCATCATTTTGAAAAGGAGCACTTCCGATTGCTCGCGCATCCAGGACATATTACCTGATTTGATTACCTATGATACGGATTGCGGTCAATGGGAAGCTCCTTTTCTGGAGCAGGAGAGAATCGATGCGATCATCCATACGGCAACCTGTTATGGACGCAACAACGAGAGCAATGCCACGATGGTAGATGCCAATGTAACCTTTCCGCTGAAACTACTGGATGTGGCTATGCGCTTTGGCACCCCTGTTTTTCTGAATACAGATACGTTTTCCAGTGCGCCCGTCCGATTATCCAAGCATCTACAACCATACAATTTGACGAAGCGTCAGTTTCGAGAATGGGGAAAATGCCTAGCAGATACATCTTCCCTGCCATTCATAAACGTCAGGCTGGAGCATCTGTATGGTCCTTTTGACAATAGGAATAAATTTGTCTCGACTGTCATCAAAAGCTGTCTCGAAAATCAGACCGAACTAAGGCTAACAGAAGGAAAGCAAGCAAGGGACTTTATTTATGTGGATGATGTTGTTTCTGCCTTTCGTGTGCTGTTGGCGCATGCTGCCCGTCTACCCGCAGGCTTTACGGAATACCAGGTAGGGACAGGTACTGCTACTTCGATCCGCGAGTTTGTAGAACTGGTTCATCAGATAACCAAATCAAGCACGGTTCTGAAGTTCGGCTCGATTGCTTATACAGATATGGAAATCATGCATTCACAAGCGGATAATCGACCGCTTCAAGCATTAGGGTGGAATCATCATGTAAAGCTGGAGGATGGATTGAGAAAGGTAATGGCCGATTTCAACTAGCAGCGAAACAAAAAACATGGCGAGCCTGCAGCCATGTTTTTTCGTGTGCCCTTAATCGAGGAAGGTCTTGTTCGTGCAGAACAGATCAGCGTGGAAAGGTTTCATTTCGTCTAGTAAATGGTTGTAGTTCTTCACCTTCACCACCGTATTGTCCCGCTTAAACATATAGATATGGGAAAACAATTTCTCCAGCAGTGTGTATAGCACGAGTGGATGTCTCCCGAAGTTTTCCTTGATGCTCTCTGGGTTGAATTCAATGATCACATCCGGGTCCCACTGCTTAAGCGTTCGCATGGCACTTTCCAAGACGATGACCTCCGAGCCTTCCACGTCAATTTTAATGAGGTCGAGACGCGATATCATATTCTGCTCTACCCAGTCATCCAGCCTGACACATGATATGAATTGGGTGGATTTCTCCACGTCTTCTGGCTCATGCGGGATATAAGACCATCCGCCTCCACGCGGGTCGTCTTTAAAATGGATGTTCCCGTTCCGGTCTGCTATTCCGAGCTGGAGTGGCTCGACATTGGTGATGTGATTCTCGGACAGGTTTCGCAGGAGATAAGGATAATTGACATCGGAGGGTTCGAATGCGTACACCTTGCCTTGGGGCGCAAGATAGCTCAGAGCGAGTGAGATCGGACCGATGTTCGCACCGATGTCTAGGCAAACATGGTCAGGTTGTACGATTTTTTTCAGAGGAAGGATAACGTAGTCTTCATAGTATCCATTGTAATACTCCATAAAGTACAGGACGCTTTGATCAGAGCCGTCCCCATAGACGGTAAAGGTTTGATTGTCAAACGGTAGGTGAAAGTCAACTTTCTTCATCGAATTCGTTGCTCCTTCAAGTGGATTGTAGATCATGATGATGTCATTTCCTACGACGAATAAGAGGTCGGGACGAATAGAATGAACGAATTCTCGTAGTTCTTGGATAGTGGGATAATCGTTCAACAATGGATTGGGACCAATAAAGCAACGAGCATCATCAATCAAAATGACGTGATTTTGAACATAATGCTGCAGAATGGCAGCCAGCTCATGCAAGATGGGGGTGTCTAGGTCTCCTTTGGCTGCCTCAGTTGAGCGGGGGATGTAATGACCGTCCAGCCAAAACAGGCAAGGTGATGTAACAGAGTGCATCAGGTTGGTCAATACTACTCCGCTGTCACCGTGGAGGATATGGATGTGGCTGTCGCCTGAAAATCTCTCTTTTGCCGCTATAAACAAGGCTTCATCCAGCTCGATGGAAACGAGCAAATCAAAATGGTTTTTCATCGCTTGCAACATGTCGCCCTTAAATGTACCTGTCTCGATCAAGGTGCGTATGCCTATCGTTTTTGCTATATGTTTGATCTTCGACTTTTTCAAATCGGTTGTCGGTGCTTCCAATATCCAAAAATCCCAAGTCTCTTGTTCTGTTAATGGAAACGGGATTCGGCGCTCCTTCCTCCACGTCTCCCGAATTTGCTGCATGCGTGACATACAAAGATGACCTCCTTTCAATTGACATTAGCGTGCGACGGAAGAAAAGACAGCCAGCGTTTCGCGCGCGCATTTCTCCCACGAAAAGTGCTTGGCTTGATGGATGCCTTTGGCAACCAGCTCTGCTCTTGCGTCAGGTGACAAATAAAGATGGGCGATTTTCACCGCGATATCGTCGGAAATATTCGGATCGAAGGTGAGAGCAGCGTCACCTACCACTTCAGGAATGCTCCCTGCATTGGAGCAAACGATTGGAATGTTGGACTTCATGGCCTCTACTAGCGGTATGCCAAAGCCTTCGAAAAGGGAAGGGAAGCAAAGGAACTGGGCATTCCGATACAAGTAAGGCATCTCTTCCTGTGGTACGTAGTGGAGCCATTTGACTTGGTTCCACAGCTGGTTATTCGTGATGTAATTCATGACGTTCTGATGAGCCTCTTGAGCAAAACCAGTGAAAACCATGGGAATCCGTATATTGTGTTTATCTCGCAAAGTGACGAGTGCTTTGAATACATTCAGGTGATTTTTATGATGCCATGTATTCGCAGGGAAAAAGCCGTAGCCACTGGGCAGCGTATACTTTTGTATGACCTGTTGATTGAGTGCCTCATTATGCGGCAAGGAAAATTCCCGCGAAGCATCCAGGTGGATCGCATGTACTTTGTGCGGAGGAAGCTCGAATTTTTGGAGGATCGTTTGTTTGGAAAACTCCGAGAGAGTCAGTACGGCACTGCAACGCTGTGCAGACGATTGGTAGTTGTCTTTTCGCCAGCGCAAGGAATGAGCATCGAAAAACTCCGGGTAATACTCATGCTGGATATCAGGAATGTTGATAACAGAAGGGATTGTGACATCGGTTGGATTCAAGACAAGCAACGGACAAAACCACAAGTTCAACTGCAAGGAGTTAATCCAGAAATGAAGCATCGCGTGTGCATTTCCGTGGTCGGGGATCATGAATTTGCGCACATTCTTTTGCGCCTCAAAGGTATGGAAATTGTGTGACGATAAAAAAAGAAACCACTGATGGCCGTCCCCAGCATTCATCGAGTAGGCCAGCAAGTTCCTGACATACTGTTCCATCCCGCCGATTTTGCCAGGAATCACTGACATCAGATTGATTCCGACTCTCATGTAGGAATCCTCCCTTGTACGTGAGGATGTGCCATGTACCAAGCGATCGTTTTTTCCAAGCCAGCGAGTAAGGAAGTTTGTGCCACGAAACCGAACCGTTCTTTTGCTTTGGTCACATCCAGCAGGCGGCGCGGTTGTCCGTCAGGCTTGGTTTTATCCCACTCGATCTCTCCTTGGAAGCCGCTTAGCTGCCTGATGATTTCGGCTAAATTTTTTATGGAAATTTCGTGGCCGGAGCCGATATTGACCGGTTCCGATTGATCATAGCGCTGTGTAGCAGCAATAATCGCCTGTGCCGCATCTTCGACATAGATGAACTCTCTCGTCACGCTCCCTGATCCCCAGAGCACGATCTTCTTTTCACCATTTCGTATAGCGTCCACGCATTTTCGAATGATGGCAGGGATGACGTGAGAGGTTTCCAAATCGAAGTTGTCGCCTGGACCGTACAAATTGACAGGGAGCAAATAAATGGAATTGAACCCGTATTGCTCGCGATAAGCTTGCGATTGTACCAGCATCATTTTCTTGGCTAAGCCATAGGGAGCATTGGTTTCTTCAGGGTAACCATTCCATATATTTTCTTCCTGGAACGGTATAGGAGCATGCTTCGGATAGGAGCAAATGGTTCCGATGGCTACGAATTTTTCGACACCGAATAACCGGGATTGCTCTATAAGCTGGGTCCCCATGATCAAATTATCGTAAAAGTATTTTCCGGGATTTTTTTGATTCGCGCCGATTCCGCCGACGACGGCAGCCAAGTGAAGAATGATATCGGGACGGAAATCTTGCAACATCTTGTTCACATCATGTTCTTTGCGAAGATCGTATTCATGGCTTCTAGGGATGAAGATGTCCGTACAGTCCAATTTGCGCAATTGATGAACGACGTGGCTTCCTAGAAATCCTGATCCACCAGTAACCACAATCCGTTTTTTCGCCAGATTCAATTCGTGTCAACCTGCCTTTCTCGTCCGTATTCATGTTCGAGGCGATGGGACTCTGCGATTTACCCATTGTTCGATTTGGGCCTTGCCTTTGGTGAATTCCTGATAAAATTGGTACTCCTCATAGGAAAGCGGGAGGACTTCTTCTAGGTGGTAGCTGATAGATCGTTTGACTTTAGGATTGTTGGGGTGGCTCTGAAGGATCTGCTGGCTGCAAAAAATACTCACTTCACATCGCTGTCCCTCTGAGGTAATGGGAATCACGACTTGAAAACGCTCGTGGGTAACTTGGAATTTGTGTACGAGTTTCCCATTCCTCATGACATGGAAATGCAGGAGAGGGGCGGTATTATGGTTGCTTCCTTTGATAAGCAAAGCGTGCATCGGTCCATGGCTGGCTTCGATGGTCATTCGCAGGTTTTGGGGAGCCCATGCGTCTGAGTAGCGGTTGGATGCAATGATTTGGGGAGAGGGTCCGAACGCATGATACGCTTTGAGCTTGTGGAGAAACCAAAATGCTCCTTGATTGTAATGCTTCTGCGTATAGTGATAGAGCCATTCATTCGAGATGGTGCCATGATGCTTCACGCTTGTTTTCAAAATTTCGGAAAAGCCTGGCTCCAATTCATAAACGTACGTTTTACACGCGCTGTACAAGCGGGAATTGGCCAAAAACTCTGGTATCGTCCCAATCGGATAATGCAGGGAGATCCGGTTCCACAGATCGTAATCCATGCACCAGTCATGCTCCTCATTTACACCGCCAACTGCTTCAAAGGCATGCTTGCGCAAGAACGCAGCGGGTTGGCAAATGAGGTTGAAATTGAACAATTTTTTTCGGTCAAACTCTACCCAAATGTACGGATACTTTACTTTGTCATTTTCATCAATGTGGAGCCCTTTTCCGTAAACCACTCCCCATTCGGGATGCTGCTGCAAGGCTGCGACGGCCTTTCGAATCGCCCCGGGAAAATACGTATCATCTGAATTAAGCCAACCGATGATCTCTCCACGGGCCATTTGTAATCCTTTATTGATGGCATGGGATTGGCCGCGATCTGGTTCGGAAACGTAGCGGAAGCGGTCTTGCAGATGGCTATACTGCTGCAAGATGCCCACTGTACCGTCCGTTGAGGCGCCATCAACCACGATAAGCTCAATATGGGGATAGTCTTGCGTCAGTACGCTATCAATTGTTCGTTTGATGAATTTTGCTTGGTTGTATGAAGGGGTGATAACACTCACGAGAGGAAGGGATTGCATGGACATAGAGGTTCCTCCTGATTTTTTCTAAACATCCACTCGGCGTTTTCAAGAGCTGTTATGTTGGCGTAGCACAGAGCGCCAGTAATTCAATAAATCTTCCATCGTTTGCTGGAAAGAGATTTCGGGCTCCCACCCAGTCTTTTTTCGAAACAGCGAGGAATCGCCCAATACGATGTCTACATCGGAGGGTCTTAGTCGATCAGTGTCGACATGTATTTCCACCTGCACATCTGTCAGCGCCAGCAACGTCTTCAACATGTCCTCGATGGTATAGCGAGTACCAGCGGATATGTTATATACATCTCCTGGTTCGCCACGAGTAAGCGCCAACCAGTACGCCCTGACAATATCACGGACATCTGTGAAGTCTCGAATCGCACTGAGATTCCCGACGTTTACTTTTGGTTCTTGCAGGCCTAGCTCAATCTGGGCTATTTGTTTGGCAAAATTGGAGGTGACATAGCTTTCGCCTCTTCTGGGCCCTGTATGATGGAACGTACGGGTACGGATGATCGCCAGACCGTAACTGTGATGATATTGATACCCGAGATAATCCTGGGCAATTTTACTGACTGCGTATGGATTGAGGGGACGGAGGGGATTGGTCTCCTTGATAGGGATTTCCTCCGGATAGACCAAACCATATTCCTCACTGGAGCAAGCGATTTGAATCTTGCACGGAACAGCATGGTTGCGTACCGCCTCGAACAAATTTAACTGTGGGACAATATTGTTCACCATCGTATCTGCAGGAGACGACACCGAGGTGGGGACGAAGCTTTGGGCAGCTAGGTGAAAAAGGAGATCAGGCTTTATTCTCTGGATGAGTTCATTTACAGATTGGGGATCTTTTAATTCACAGTTTTCCATATGCACGCGGTCCATCAGGTGCCCCAGTTGCTCTTTTTTGGTAAGGGACCGGAATGTGCCGTAAACATCCACATCCCCCCGCGACAGTAGATATTCAGCCAAGTGACTGCCGGCAAATCCCGTTACTCCGGTAATCAATGCCTTCATGAGTCGAATCCCCCCTGTCCATGATGCTCATAGCGAAGGATGAACAGCTTAACATATTATGAATATGGAAAAACGTGAAAAATGGCACGGCGCACAGCTCGTTTCCAAAGGGAATTTTATTGGGATTAGGGTTCGGCTCGCACCCATTTGCAGGTCGGATAGTCGAAATACATGTAATCATCTGTATTCGGGATGTCTTGTGAGCGAAAATAGGGGATATATTCTTTTGCATGTCCTTGAAAATGCAAGGAATGAGCTGGGAGGTAGTTATTCGTCTCTGTTATTTTGCAAAAGAGCATGCCGTCCTTTTGATAGATCTGTTTCTTCGTTTCCAAGCTGTTTGCTTGCGGACAGGATGGGGCAAACGGACAATTGAGATTATGATCGAAAAAGCCGTTTGCAACCAAGCCGTACGTAGCGCCACGGCGAAGTGCGTAATTGTGAAAAAGAGTAAACAATACCATATCTGAAATAGGAACATCACCGATTTCTTTTGCAAATTGAAGCAAGTTCTCATAGTGAAGAGGATCGCGGAAAAATTTGGTGGTGTATTCGCAGAATTGATCGAGTTTATCCAAGTCGCACACTGTTGTCCAGGTAAACTCGAATGTGAAATCGTGGAAATCATTTTCGTTTTGCTTGCTGATGTCGGTGTAGAGCATCACGTCAGAGTCCAGGTAGCAGCAACGATCGATACCCTGACTCCTCATAAAATCGCGTAGAATAAACCAGCGTTGGAAGCAGAACAGATTGTATTCGTAGGAGGTGGGGGAGGAGTGCTTGTAAACAAAAGAGTAAGCTTGGGCGCTTTTGAAATACTTACTCAACAGGTAGTGCTCTATATTATCGGTACTAAGTTGCTTGGTTTCTGGCTTTCCAATAAGAATGACACGAGAGGAAGGATTGCTGTATTTCGCCTGTTGCACGCATAATCCTACATGCTCTTCAGCCGTTCTGTGAATAAACACGATGGGCAAACTCAAGATACACATCTCCTCTGTCTTACAAAATGTCTGATAGGCTCCTATTGGTAAACTTTCTCCTAATATATGTCCCGAGGAGGGCCTTGAAACGGCAGGCGCCTCTTACGTGGAACATTTTGTATGAGAGACGTGCAAATAGCCTGTTTTGCAGCCTGTTCATTGAATGACCAATCGTATCCGCAAAAAGATAAATAAGATACGTAAAGAGGGATGTTGTGAATGGAGGCATGGCAAGAATGGATGTGTTAAACCAATATGAAAAACGAGTGTATTCCCAAAATGGAGAAGACGGCATCATTGAAGAAATATTTTCGCGAATCGGAGCTACGAATCGCTATTGTGTAGAATTCGGAGTTGGAGATGGCTCGGAATGCATGATAAAAAAACTCGTCACGCAGCATGGATGGAGCGGATTGGCGATGGAAGGCGATCTGAACAGTTGCAATAAAATGTCTGCTGATTATGCTGCCTATCCCCAGGTCATCATCAAGAATGAGTTGATCACGAAAGAAAATATTTCTCGGTTATTCGAAGAAAATGGTGTTCCAAAGGAATTTGATCTGCTCTCCATCGACATTGACGGCAATGATTACTGGGTATGGCAAGCTCTTTCTATTTACACACCGCGGCTTGTTGTTATTGAGTACAATGCTGCTTTTCCACCCCCACAAAAAATGGTGATTGCCTATCAGCCTGATTTTAAATGGGGTGGCACTACCTACTATGGTGCCAGCTTGAGTTCCTTGGCCATTTTGGGAACCAGGTTGGGGTATGCCTTGGTGGGGACAGATTCAAAGGGCGTCAACGCTTTTTTTGTAAGACGGGACTTGCTTCTCCAATCAGGTTTTCCTGAACGAACACCAGAACAAGCTTATCATCCTCCTCGGTACGGAACAGTCGCGGGCGGACATCCTCATCAATCCGGTCCGTACTTGGAAATCTAGTCGTTACTAGAATTCGAGCATCTGCAAGACAGCTTGTTTCAAGGTGAAAAGCCTTTCTTGGCTATCCTGCTTACTCGTTCCTTTCACCCCTAAATAAATTTTGATTTTGGGCTCCGTACCTGAGGGTCTGACACAAAACCACGAATGATCGTGGAAAAAGTATTTGATCGTATCTGAGGCAGGCAAGGTGAGCGGTGTGGATGTACGTGTTTGGCAATCTGTGCGGATTCCGCTGGCATAATCTTCGATGGCTATGACGGGGTGGGAGGCGATTTGGGAAGGTGGCTGACTGCGCAGGGAAGACATCGTTGCCGATATTTTTTGCATGCCATCTCCTCCTTTGCATGTGAAAGAAATCAGCTCTTCCGCATAATAACCGTAACGGATGAATAAGTCATTCAGTGTATGATCGAGGCTTCTGTGCTGTGATTTGTAATACGCGCACATGTCAGCAAGCAACAAAGCAGTTTGTACGGCATCCTTATCCCGGACAAAATCGCCGATTAAGTATCCGTAGCTTTCTTCGTAACCAAATTGGAAGACGTACGCGCCACTATTTTCGTAGGCTTCGATTTTTTCGCCAATATATTTGAAGCCTGTCAAAGTATCTTCTGTCGATACACCGAAGTCTGTCGCAATGGCTCTGCCCATTTCAGAGGTGACGATTGTTTTCAATACAATGCCGTTAGAGGGGAGCTCCCCCTTTTTTTGTTTGGTTTCCAGCAGGTAATGAAGAAGCAAGGCTCCCAGCTGATTCCCTGTCAGGACGCTGTAGTCTTCTGCCTGGTTTTTGACGAGCACACCGAGGCGATCTCCATCAGGGTCCGTCCCCATGATCACGTCGGCATCCACCTGATTGGCGTATGAAATCGCTAATCGAAAGGATTCAGGCTCTTCGGGATTAGGCGAGGTTACAGTCGAAAAGTTAGGATCGGGGACAGCTTGCTCTTTAACGACACTCACTTGTTTATACCCGAACAATTTCAATCCACGTGTGATCGAGTCATGCGTCGTTCCGTGCAGGGGAGTAAAGACGATCTTCACTTGCTCCCGGATCGCAGGAGATAAGTCTGGGTGGACGCGCAATTGCTTTACTTTTTCCAAATACGCATGCAAGAGAGAATCGTCAATGTAGTGGAGAAGTCCATTTTTGTACAGCTCTTGTTCATCGGCTGGGGTGATTTCGAGTTCATTTCCGGCTGCAACGATATGTTCCATCAGTCGTTCGGCTGTCGCGAGCGTAATTTGCCCCCCGTCTGCGCCATAAATTTTGTAGCCGTTATATTCGGGAGGATTGTGGCTTGCTGTAATGACAATGCCAGCACACGCGCAAAAGTGGCGGACAGCAAAGGAAAGCAGAGGGGTAGGAGTCAGTTGATTGAATATACATGTAGTAATCCCATACTGACCGAGAACTTTGGCGGTTTCTGTGGCAAACAATTGTGAGTGTTTCCGTGAGTCATAGGCAATGACGACTTTTTTGACGGACAGATCCGGGTATGTTTCGAGCAAATAAAGAGCTAGCCCTGCGCTCGCTTTGCGAATCGTGTATAAGTTGATGCGGTTTATTCCGGGCTCCATGACCCCGCGCATGCCTCCGGTTCCAAATGCAATCGGGGCAGAGAAGCAATCCGCAAGCTGCTTTTCATCAGTGTGCATGGCGGTTAACTGCTGACGAAGCTCTGGATCGAGGGATTCACACTCGTTCCAGCGTGTATAGTGTGCGTGCCAGTTTGCATTCATGTAGAGTTCACTCCCGTGTGTAGAGTACGACATCATTTACTAGGGTATTAACGAAATGGTGAGGGAGTGAGTGGATGTGATTAAGACTGGAGGATGTGAGTCTAACATGAAGGTGGATTGGCTGATAGTCGGAGCTGGATTTACGGGTGCTACACTCGCAGAGCGGATTGCCAACGGGCTTGATCAAAAAGTGTTGGTGGTAGAGGGGCGCAATCATATCGGAGGAAATGCCTATGATTGCTATGATGAGCAGGGGATACTGATTCACAAATACGGTTCGCACACCTTTCATACGAATTCCAAGCTGGTCTGGGACTATTTGTCGCGTTTTACGCAGTGGCGACCGTACTTCCATGAGGTGCGTGCCTATGTCGATGGCATAAAAATACCATTGCCTTTCAATCTGAATGCATTGTCTGCTTTGTTTTCCCCGCAATATGCGCAGAAACTGGAGAGCTTACTGATCCGTCAATATGGATTCGGGGCGAAGATTCCGATTCTGAAGCTACGGGATAGTGCTCATGAAGAGCTAGGTTTTTTGGCTGATTACATTTATCAAAAAGTATTTCATCGGTATACGATTAAGCAATGGGATTTGAAGCCGGAGGAGCTGGATCAGTCTGTTTCCGCAAGGGTTCCTGTGTATGTCAGCAGGGACAATCGGTATTTTCAGGACACGTATCAAGGAATTCCGTTGCATGGCTTTACGACAATGTTTCAACGCATGCTCGACCATCCGAATATAAAGGTGCTTCTCAATACGGACTATCAAGAAATTGCGGATGAAATCAGGTATAAACGTATGATTTACACAGGCCCGATCGATTCCTTTTTTGGCTATAAGCATGGACAGTTGCCTTATCGAAGCCTGCGCTTTCATTTTGAGACGCATCAAAAGGAGTGGTACCAAGAAGTGGGGACTGTCAATTACCCCAATGAGTATGATTTCACCAGAATCCTCGAACAAAAGCACCTCACAGGTCAAGTCGTTCCTCACACAACCATATCCTTCGTCTATCCACAGCCGTATTCACCTGGCGAAAACGAGCCTTATTATCCAATTCCTCGCAAGGAAAACAGCCAACGGTACAGCCTCTATAAACAAGAGGCGGAGCAAATACGCGATCAGGTGCTTTTTGCCGGGAGACTCGCGGACTATCAATACTACAACATGGATCAAGCAGTGGCGCGGGCATTGACCTTGTTTAAGCAGATTGTCACAGAATAGTTAGGAAGGCTTTTCTTTCGGAATGAGCTCGTTCACATAGATCCATCCCTCGGGTGTGTACACAAAGGCAGGCTCGTACTCGTCACCCCACAGTTTCAAGATTTTCGTAAGGATGTACTTTCTTGCTTTTGTCCATTGCGGCCAGTTTTTTGTGTGGGAATTGTTGCTCTCGTGAATCAAATAATGATAGAGGTTCGCATCGACCCAGTGAACATCACCTGTTCCGATCAATTTTAATAACATGTACTTGTCATGAGAAAACCTTCCCTGCATTGGATCATCACATTCAAATCCACCGACATCACGAACCGCCTGTGTCCGATAAAAACGAGGCCAAACCATCGGAGCTTCCAAGTAATCATACTTATCTTCATAGATCGGAGGCCGCATGATTTCGGACAGTTCTCGCGTGTCACCCATTTCCTTCCAAAAAACGGTGTTGGAGAACACGACGTTCGTGGTTTCTGGCTGGCGTTCCATTTCATCCAACAAAATTTCTAAGGTCTTTTCGTCGAACCAGTCATCCGAATCAAGTGAGACAAAGTAGGGCGTGTTAATTCGTTCAAGAGCAGCCGCCATTGTTTTGCCGATCCCTGAATTTTCAGGGAGTAGCACGTAGTGAATGCGGGGATCATCGAGGTACTTTTCTACGATTGTCTGTGTGTGGTCAGTAGAGGCATCGTCTACAATGAGGAGCTTCCATTCCTTGTGCGTTTGGTTCAACACACTTTCGATGGCTGTCGGAAGATACTTTTCCCGATTATAGGTTGGAATCACGACAGTAATGAGCGACATGGCGGTCGAACCCCCTCTTTTGATCATTTTAAAATATCTGTCACCTGCCTACCTCCTTATTGATCATTGACAACGGTTTGCTTTCATTAGTTTATTACGGACTTTTATTCTTGACCCTCACCCTGACAACTGAACGTATGAACATGGTCCGGCATAAGCTTAAGAGATGCTCAAGGGTACTTACCGGAATGATATTACGGCACAGCCTGAAGAAGGGGAGTAGTAGCGGATGAAAACAGCTTTCCTTACAGGAATCACAGGTCAGGACGGCGCTTACCTGGCAAAATTTTTGCTTGAGAAGGGGTACCATGTGGTAGGACTGGTACCACGCCGTAGCACGGTGGACAGGTGGCGGCTGGAGTATTTGAACATCGCAGATCACGTAGAGTACAAGGATGGCGATCTATTGGATGTGTCGTCGTTGACGCGTGCACTGAAGGCATGTAAACCAGCGGAAGTGTATCATTTAGGAGCGCAGAGCTTTGTCGGTTCGTCGTGGGAGCAGCCTATTTTGACCGCGCAAGTAACTGGAATGGGTGTCCTGCATGTACTGGAGGCGATTCGGGAAACGGACCCCGCAATCAAAATGTATCAGGCTTCATCAAGTGAGCTGTACGGATTAATCCAGGAGCCACAGCAATCGGAGCAAACGCCTTTTTACCCAAGAAGCCCATATGCAGTCTCCAAGCTGTTTGGCTACTGGATGACCAAAAACTATCGGGAAAGCTTTCAGATGTTTAGCACAAACGGCATTTTATTCAATCATGAATCACCTTTGCGGGGGCTGGAATTTGTAACGAGGAAAGTGACACATGCTGTAGCGAGAATTGCCGCGAACAAGCAAAAGGAACTGCGGATGGGGAATATTCAGGCGAAGCGGGATTGGGGCTTTGCCGGAGATTTCGTGGAAGCGATGTGGCTGATGCTCCAGCAGGATAAACCGGATGACTATGTCATTGCGACAGGCAAAACTTCGACGGTGGAAGAGATGTGCAAAATCGCCTTCGATTATGTTGGGTTGAACTACCTGGATTACGTCGTGATCGACCCGGAATTGTATCGGCCAGCAGAAGTGGACATTTTGTTGGGCAATCCGGAAAAAGCGAAAAGAGAGCTCGATTGGACACCGAAAACAAAGCTGGAAGAGTTGATTCACATGATGGTCGAAGCGGATATGCAGCGGGTGGCAAAAGCATAGGGCATCAAAAGGTCTATGACCAAGTGACGAGGCGTCCTGCCTATGGGACGTCTTTTTCTATTCTCTCGCCTATGTCGCATCTACAGTCAACACATATATATAGGAATGGGCAATGATGTGTGTATAACCATGCTTGGAAAGGAATGGTGGGCAATGCCTACACAGAACGTTGGTTTTACTGGCGCCATTCAAACCTTTGTCGTTCCTCCAACGGTTACCTCGTTGACGATCCGGGCGGTAGGTGCCCGAGGCGGTGACGGACTCACAACTGGAGGGCGGGGGGCGTATATTCAGGGCGACTTTCCTGTGACACCAGGTGAGGTATTGTCTATCCTCGTAGGCGGAGCAGGTGGTGGCGATGACTTAACGGCAGGTGGTGGAGGCGGCGGATCATTTGTTTGGCGCACGACGAGTCCCGTTACTGCCGCCAACATTCTGATTGCAGCAGGTGGTGGAGGTGGCGGTACCCAAGGCTCCACAGGCCGCAATGCGAATGAGTCCAGTATATCAGGTCAAGCTGGTAATGAGGCATTAGGTGGCGCAGGGGGAGTGAATGGCCTCGGAGGTGGAGGGGGCAGCGGATTACTAGGGGGTGGAGGTGCTGGAGGAGCTGGTATCGTTGGAAACGGTGCCAACGGCTCCACAGGTGCTGTTGGAGGAACGGCTATTAATGCTGGGGGTGCCGGGGGAGGTACTGGGGGTTTTGGCGGCGGCGGGGCAGGGAGCGCAGGTGGCGGCGGCGGTGGAGGATACAGCGGCGGTGGGGGTGGAGGTGGTACAAACCTTGTGGAATCATTCGGAGGAGGTGGAGGCGGAGGTTCCTTTAATGCCGGACTCAATCAGAAAAACGTTTCCGGTGTGGGAACAGGCGATGGTATCGTAGTCATCACGTTTGCGGCTGTTACACTCAATTTTACGGGCGAGCTTCAGACTTTCGTCGTCCCTCCTTGTGTTACTTCTATGACGATACAGGCAGTAGGGGCGAGAGGCGGAGGTTCACTTGATTTTGGCAGAGGAGCGTTCATCCAGGGGGATTTTTCTGTCACGCCGGGTGAAGTATTGACCGTTTTGGTTGGTGGAATGGGAAATAGTCAGAGTGGCGGTGGCGGTACATTTGTATGGCGGACTATAAACCCGGTGACAGCCGCCAATCTGCTCGTAGCAGCGGGTGGCGGAGGCGGGGAAGCCAATTTACTGCCTGGAAGGGATGCAGCTTTAACCACAAGCGGAACGGCAGGAGCGCCTGGTGGAGCTGGAGGGATCAATGGGTTAGGTGGTGGTGCGGGAGCGCCAGACGATGGAGGAGGCGGTGGAGCAGGCATTGTTGGAAATGGTTCTTCCTCCCCAGGTGGAGGCGGAGGTGGAACCGCGATCAATGCCGGTGGCGCGGGTGGAGCTCCTGATGGTGGAGGCGGAACTGGCGGTTTTGGAGGAGGCGGCGGAGGCGGAGCTAGTGGCGGTGGAGGTGGTGGAGGCTTTAGTGGTGGCGGAGGCGGAAACGGATTAGATCCCTTGTTTCCTCTAGTCGCTGGGCTCGGTGGCGGAGGTGGCTCATTCAACGGGGGGAGCAATCAGCTTAACTTGACGAGGATTGGGCTTGGCAATGGTCAGGTCATCATCAGTTTTCCTTTCGTCGAACCCCCGACCATCACATGTCCCCCTGATATCAGCACCGGTACGGATCCAGGTGTGGATTTCGGCATGGTAACGTACACGGTAACAGCGACAAGTCCTAGCTGCGGTATCGTCTCGATTTCCTGCAGTCCGTCCGGCGTCGTTCACAATTTCCCGTCTTTACCTGTAGCGGAAGTGGTTGAGACCATGGCGTTTCCGCAGGGAATGACAGTGGTGACGTGCACGGCAACGGATGCGGCTGGAAATACGAGCTCCTGTTCGTTTACTGTTACAGTTACGAACGTATTTCCAACTGCCACGCCTCCGATCCCGAACAATTTGGAGGCTAGATGCATCATGGTTCAAGAGGTATACGACTGGGTAGTCTCTACGAATCGGGAACGGAGCAAGGTATCCATCCCAGATGAATTCCTTCCGTTGGTTGATGAAGCCATACAATCTGGTCAGGACATCTCTATTCAATGCATAGAGCCTGTCGTCCCTCCGCCATTTCCGCTCTTTCAACGCTCACACACGGAATGTGTCTCCGATTTTTCTTGCAGGATCGTCAACGTTCGAAGAGTGCAGATGACAATCAATCAAACGACTTTTCTGGCAGGTATGGTACAGTTTGTTTTTCAGGCAACTGTCCTACTCCGCGTCTTTGCGAACGGTGTCTTTTTGTTCGAATTCCCGGTTGTCGTTTCGTTCGACGATGAAGTGATTCTATGCTTGCCTGAGCCTTTGGACGAAAACAATATCACCTGTCGGATCACAGGTATTGAGTGCACGCCGAATGCACACTTTCTACTTGGCGGAAGGGTCGAATTGGAAGTGATCATCTGCAAGGAGATTCAGGTACATGCGGAAGTCAAAATGGAGGTGCTGGGGAAATTTTGTTCCCCGCGTCCAAATAACATCCCTGCTCCTACTCCTACGCCCTTTTTTCGTTGCCCTTCTTTCGTATTTCCTCGGCAATGCCAATCGATTTTCCCGAGTCAGGATTAGGGGGGACAAAGTAGGATCACAACACGAGCCAAGGGGACGTTTCATAGGGGACGTCTCTTTTTTCGTAGCGTGCAAAGCTTTCTGCTAAACGCGGTGGCTCATAGGCTTATGGCAGTGTTCTGGTCGTACTCCGTTTTGAAATAAAAACGGAAATGTCACCCTGTTACTTTTTAAGGTGAACCTATTCCTGATAACGAGTTAGCCTGTTCTTTTTCCATTCTAGGGAAAGGGTTGCTCTTTTTCTCTAGAAAATAGCTAAACTCCACCTGTTGCGTATTTGTTTCAGTTATTGGCACACTATTTGCATAGTTAGAAAAGTGCAAACATTCAAACTTCCGCACGCAAAGGAGACTTGCTATGAACGTCGTTGCCAACGTATACCGGGGAGAACAGGTAGAGAGCTCACATCTCGGACATATCGCAGTCGTTGATTCGCAGGGGACATTGCTCTATTCGTACGGTGATCCCCATCGCCTTACATATGCACGCTCCAGTATGAAGCCGTTGCAGACGATTCCAGTAATCGAGACGGGGACGGCAGATCGGTATGGTTTTGAGCCGGCTGATCTTTCGCTCTGTTGTGCTTCTCATAGTGGAGAGCCACGCCATCGCGCACGTGCGCTCTCTATGCTTACGCGAGCAGGTCAGCCAGAAGCGACATTGCAATGCGGGACACATGTGCCACGTCATGAGGAGAGCTACAAACAGCTGATTCGAGAGGGCAAGCCGCTTACACCTGTATTCTCGAATTGCTCCGGTAAGCACTCCGGCATGATTGCCACCGCGACACATATGGGGGAGGACGTGACTACCTATCATTTGCCTACGCATCCAGTGCAACAGCGGATTCTTGATGTAGTCGAAGACATAACAGGCTACCCCAAAGACAAAATCAACCTCGGGACAGATGGATGTGGGGTTCCCGTCCATCAATTGCCGCTCGCCCATTACGCGTGGGCATTCGCCAAGCTGGCAAGACCAGAGGTGATCGAAAATACCGAGCGACGAAAAGCCGTTCAGCGAATTACGGATGCCATGACCGCTCATCCGGAAATGGTCGGAGGCGAGAATCGATATTGCACAGACCTCATGACAGCCTTTGGTGGTCGTATCGTAGGGAAGGCAGGCGCCGAGTCCGTGTACTGCCTGGGCGATAGAGAAACAGGATGGGGCATTGCCATCAAAATTGAGGATGGAGGACCACGGGCGATCAATCCGGTCGTCAATGAAGTGCTTCGTCAACTGGGAATCGGCATGGACGGTCCTTTGGAAACGCTCGCGGAATATACAAACCCGCCCATTACAAACATGAGTGGTAACGTTGTTGGACGGATCGAGACATCCTTTAGTCTCACCAAGACAGATTTTTCTTTACGTGTATAAATGGCATTCCCAGCAGTGCCGTTTATTCATAAAGCAACAAAGGCTAATTGTTGTTCAAAAAGAAAAGGGGGTCACATGCAATGAACATGCGAAAAGGATGGAAGCTGCTTAGTACCGCTGCACTTGTCACTGTTCTTGCCATTACCGGTTGTAGTCAGTCTGCAACGCCACCAGCAGGGGGAGGTACAGCAGGTCAAGCGTCCACAGATACAGGTGGACAAGCCAATGTCGCTGGAAAACTCAAGCTCAATCTGAAGACGGAACCACCTTCGCTCGATCCACCAAAAGGCTTTGACAGTACTTCAAACGAAGTGTTGAATGCCACAATGGAAGGCTTGGTTCGACTGGACAAGGATCACAAGCCGCAAGCAGCCATGGCCGAGAAATGGGCAGTGAGTGAGGATGGGAAAACGTATACCTTTACACTGCGCGATAGCAAATGGTCGAATGGTGAACCAGTGACAGCGCAGGATTTCGAGTTTGCGTTTAAACGCATTGTCGATCCGAACAATGCATTCCCGTCTGCTTTCCTCGCCTATTACATCGATGGAGCAGAAGCGTTCAACAAAGGAACAGGAAATGCAGACGGCGTACAGGTAAAAGCCGTAGACGAGAAGACGTTTGAGGTGAAGCTGAAGGCGCCAACAGGTTACTTCCTCCATATTCTGACGCAGCCGACCTTCTTCCCGGTGAATAAAAAAGTCGTGGAGAGCAATCCAAAATGGGCGGAAGGCGCTGCAAGCATCGTGACGAATGGACCGTTTAAAATGGAAGATTGGGTTCATGACCAATCAGTGAAGCTGGTGAAAAACGACGGCTACTGGGACCGTGATTCGATCAAATATGCGGGAATCGAGTTTGTTATGGTCAACGATGAAAATACGCAATTCCAAATGTACAAAACAGGTCAGCTCGACATGATCCAGACCGTTCCCAATGATATGAAGAAACAGTTGATCGATTCTGGGGAAGCAAAGGTAGAAACGGAAGCATCCATCTACTACTACCGCATGAACACCACAATGCCTCCATTCACTAACGCCAACATTCGGAAAGCATTTGCGCTGGCCATCGATCGCAAGACCTTGATCGACAATGTCGTGCAAGGGAAACAGACACCTGCCATGGCTCACGTACCATTAGGCTTCCCAGAGCCAGACGGAGCGGATTTCCGCACAAAGGGCGGGGATTTCTTCAAGGATAACGATGTAGAGCAAGCAAAAGCACTGCTGAAAAAAGGGATGGAGGAAGAAGGGTGGACGACCCTCCCGCCTGTCACCATGACGTATAACACCAGTGATGCGCACAAGGCCATCGCGCAAGTTTTGCAGGAAATGTACAAGAAAAATCTCGGGGTAGATGTGAAGCTGGAAAACAAAGAGTGGAAAGTATTCCTGGCTGAACAGCGTGCCCGCAGTCTTCAATTCTCCCGCTCGACGATCCCTGCTGACTACGGAGACCCGGTCAATTACCTAGAGCTGTTCGTGACTGACCATCCTGGAAACCGTGTCAACTACAGCAACAAAGAGTATGACGCACTGGTAGAGAAGATTCGCAACACTGCCGACGAAACAGAGCGCTTCAAGCTCATGCATGACGCGGAGAAAATTTTCATGGATGATATGCCACTCGTACCTATCTATTTCGGGACAAAAGTATTTATGGAGCAGCCAAACATAAAAGGCATCGTTCGCCATCCAGTTGGTACGATTGACTACAAATGGGTAGAAATCGGCAATAAGTAATAAGTAAAATAAGCGAAGACAAGAGCGAATATTCGAAACGTTCTTGTCTTCACTTTACATCTTGGAGCGGCTGATATGGACAAAAAATCGATCATATTTATTGCAAGAATGGATGAGTTTCTACAGTCCGTCGTTAGTCAGTATCATGAATTGGGGATCGGCGATGATATCCATGTCGAGGCGATGCGAGTCGACCAGCTTCCGTTACGCCCGATCACGCCTGGTGCTCTCGTCATTGTATCCACCAAAAGCATTGTCCCACTTGTACAAACGTATGTGCCAAAAGAATCCAGCATCATCATTGCCAAGCGAATGCTGCCATACCATAATTTGCGCGGCATGCTGGAAATTCCGAAAGGCGTGAAAGTGCTTCTCGTCAGTGACACCAAAGAGACTGCTGAAGAAAATGTGGAATTGCTGCGTGCCTCTGGGATGGATTTTGAACTGTATCCCTACTATCCAGGTGCTGACTATCCACCTGACATCGAGATTGCTGTAACGCCAGGAGAGGCAGAGCATGTCCCCCCGCATATTCGCAAAGTTGTCGATATCGGGTATCGGATCATCGATTTATCTACGTGGCTTGCCATCTACTCTCATTTTAAAAACGGCAATTTTCAAAAGGTGACCGCACGCGCCATGCAATCGTTGGTCGATATCACCAAAGAGCTGAACAACGAAATTCAGCATGCGCATCTGTTGAGTAAATATTTGGAGGCCATCGTCAATCGGATCGAGGACGCGGTGATTGCCATGGATGAAAAAGAAAACATCCGTTTTGTCAATCAAAAAGCAATCGATACGTTGCAGTTGGAAGGGAATGAAGTCGTCGGTGAGCGGGCGTCCAATTGCTTGCCTGCGAATTTTTATCAGTTGATCCGGCAGTGTGAAGAGAACAAAGATGTTTTGGTAGATTGGGCGAACAAAACCTACTTTTTCCGCAAAATGCACATCGTCATGGAAGGAAGCTTTCTCGGGAGTCTGCTTTTGTTTCGTCAGGCTGCAGAAATTGAAAAGCTGGAGCACGATTATCGCATGCGCCTTTACAACAAAGGATTGGTAGCCAAGTACCAATTTGATGATTTCTATGGGGAGAGCGTGCCTGTACAAAAAGTGATTCAGATTGCCCGCAAAATCGCAAGAAGCAACTCCACCGTGCTGTTGTTGGGAGAGACAGGGACAGGGAAGGAATTGCTCGCCCAGGCTATCCACAACGCTTCGCCACGCAGAAGAGAGCCGTTTGTCGGGGTCAACTTCGCTGCCATATCGGAATCTCTTTTGGAAAGCGAGCTGTTCGGCTATGAAGAAGGGGCTTTTACCGGAGCGCGCAAAGGTGGACATATCGGCTGGTTTGAATTGGCCCACAAAGGGACCATTTTTCTTGATGAGATCGGAGATGCCAGCACGGCTATTCAAAACCGACTGCTGCGTGTATTGCAAGAACGCCAGATTATGCGCGTAGGCGGCAGCAAGATCATCCCGACAGATATTCGCGTCATCGCAGCAACGAATCAAGATTTGCAGCGGATGATTGCGGAAGGAGCCTTCCGTGCTGATTTGTATTATCGTCTGAATATCTTGCCGATTTATTTGCCACCGCTGCGAAACAGACGGGAGGATATCCCGTGGTTGGCCCATCAATTTATGAAGAAATATTCCTATGATTTGCGCCGCCCACCGTTTACGTTAACCAATGAAGCCATGCGGGCGCTTCATGAGTACGATTGGCCTGGAAATATTCGCGAGCTCGAAAATGTGATTGAGTATTTAGCACACGTCGTCGAGGATGAAGCGTATCCGTATCATTTGCCGTTTCTGCGGGAAATACCGGAAGCGCCGTTGCCTGTAGATGGTCTAAACAACGAATGTGAAATCATCGTCACTGAATATAAAAAACGAGGATTTCTGGATGAAATCACGGCTATTTTGCAGGAGCTGGGGCAAGGAAGCGGTGGACGCTATACGCTACTTGCGCAGTTACAAGAAAGAGGCCACTCGGTTACCTTGCAACAGCTGCGCTATCGCCTGAAGCTTTTGCAGCAGGATGAGCTGATTCAAGTGGGAAAAGGAAGACAAGGGAGTCAGATTTCCTCAAAAGGTGAATCGTTTCTTGCCTATCTACATCGGATGAAAGCAGGGGAACGCATATGAGTGATTACTGGCGGCAGCAAGCGCTTCTGCAAAGAGAGCAGTACCTGGATGATTTGAAATCCTTTCTTTCCATTAACAGCATTGAAGATATGACGACGGCAAAAGAAGGAAAGCCATTTGGCGAAGGTGTTGCCGCAGCGCTTGAAGCAATGCTCGCTCGCGGTGAGCTGGATGGCTTCCAGATCAAAAACCTGGATGGTTACGCAGGGACAATCGAGTTCGGCGACGGGGAAGAAGAGATCGGTGTGCTCGTTCATATCGATGTGGTCACTGTGGGAGAAGGTTGGACGACCCCGCCTTTTGAACCGAGCATTCGAGATGGTCGCATCTATGCGCGTGGAGCGATTGATGACAAAGGCCCAGCGATGGCTGCGTACTACGCGTTGAAGCTGGTCAAGGATTCAGGTTTGCCACTGACAAAACGTGTGCGAATGATCATCGGAACAGATGAAGAGAGCGGCTGGCTGTGCATGAAGCATTTTGCCGAGTATGATCGCATCCCGCCGATTGGCTTTTCACCAGATTCCTCCTTCCCGATGACACATGCCGAGAAGGGACAGATCAACCCGACATTGACGATTCCAGTGATCGAACCAATCGAACGAAATGGAGCATGGCAGTTAGCGTCATTTGTCTCCGGTGATCAAGGCAACAGTGTTCCCGAAAAAGCAATCGCTCTTGTACGACTGGACTCTCAGGCACGGCAGGAGGTCGTCCTTTCTCGATTGGCGGAAGAATGGGAAATGTTTCTGAATGAAAACCACACAACTGGTCGTATGGAACTGGTAGGGCTGGGACAATTGCAATTCACGCTCGCAGGAAAGCCGGCTCATGGGATGGCGCCATTCCAGGGCGTTAATGCGGGAACCTTGTTGGCTACTTTTTTGCGCTCGTACCCGTTTGGTGGCTCCTGCTTGTCCTTTCTTACGATGTTGTCTGACGTCCTGCATGAAGATTATTTTGCTCACCATCTACATATAGCTTGCGAGGATGAAGTGTCAGGCAAGCTGACGGTCAACGCGGGAATTTTGCGTTACGATTCCAGCGAAGGGGGGACCGTTCGGCTCAATATCCGTTATCCAGCGACTGTTTCCTGTGAGGAATACGTTGAGAAATTGAAGCAAAGGACGGCAGAACTGAATTGGGCGATTGCAGATTTGCGGACATCCAAGTCGCATTATGTACCAAAAGATCATCCTGTGATCCAAACCTTGTCGCGGGTGTACGAGGAGCACACGGGAGAGCCAGCGACCCTTCTTTCCTCAGGAGGAGCAACTTATGCCAAAATCATGCGGTATGGTGTTGCTTTCGGCCCGCTCTTTCCAGGCAAGGAATCCATGGCCCATCTGACTGATGAATATGCCGAGATTGACGACCTGCTGCGTGCCATGGCGATTTACGCGCATGCCATTTACGAGCTGGCTAAGTAAACGAGGAGGACTTCCATGTCAAACTATCTCGTAAAACGTATTTTGATGATGTTCGTCACCCTGTGGATTATCGTGACGCTGACGTTTGCCTTGATGCATGCCATTCCGGGGAACCCGTTTGCCTCCGAGTCGGATCAGCTGCCAGAGCAAATTCTCAATAATTTACGTGCCAAATACAATTTGGACGAGCCGTTGCCTGTTCAATATGTCTTATATCTGAAAAATCTGTTAATGCTCGACCTGGGCCCATCCATCAAATCAGACTCTCGTGGAGTCAATGACATGATTTCCGATGGCTTTGGTGCATCTGCGTGGTTGGGTGCGCAAGCGATCGGGATTGCACTCCTTTTCGGAATTTCGTTGGGCATCATCGCAGCACTCAATCGCAACAAATGGCTGGACTACGTTGCCATGGCGCTTGCTGTGTTGGGGGTAGCGATCCCGAGCTTCATTATGGCACCGCTTCTGATCAATTTTTTCGCGATCAAACTGCCGCTCTTTCCCGTTGCGACATGGGGGACCTGGCTGCATACAATACTGCCTTCACTGGCGCTCGCCTTTGGTCCAGTTGCGGTCATTACCCGCTACATGCGTGCCAGCATGATTGAAGTCATGAACCAGAACTACATTCGAACAGCAGAAGCAAAGGGTATTCCCATGTTTATCATCGTCGTCAGACATGGAATTCGCAATGCGATTCTGCCTGTTGTCACCTTTCTCGGACCTTTGATTGCCAGTTTGATAACGGGGACCTTTGTCGTGGAGAAAATCTTTGCGATTCCCGGCATTGGCAAGTATTTCGTAGACGGTATTTTCAACCGTGACTATCCGGTCATTTTGGGTACGACTATTTTTTACAGTGCGATTCTGATTTTTACCATTTTCCTGATTGATATCGCATACACCCTGATTGATCCGCGGATCAAGCTGACCAACAAGGAGAGATAAACTGTGGCGATGGAGCACAAAGTGGACCCGTTATTTCGCCCGTTGGCGAAAAATACGCAGGCGAATGTCATTGCACGACCGAGTCTCAGCAATGGGCAGCAGGTCATTCGGAAGCTGCTGAAAAACAAGCTGGCTATGCTCGGTCTGTTCATTATTCTCGCTTTGGTTGGCATGGCGATTATTGGACCGAATCTCGTGCCGTATAGTTATTCCGACCAGAGCTTGCTGACCAAAAATCAGGAAATCTCCGCGGAGCATTGGTTCGGTACGGATGAGCTAGGACGTGACATGTTTGCCCGTACGTGGTACGGGGCGAGGATTTCTTTGACGATTGGCATTGTCGCAGCATTGATCGACCTGGTCATCGGAGTGACAGTCGGGGGAATTGCAGGTTATATGGCAGGGCGAGGCAAACGAGGGGATCGCATCGATACGATCGCTATGCGTATTATCGAGATTTTGTATGGGTTGCCGTATTTACTGGTCGTCATTTTGCTCATGGTCGTGATGGAGCCGGGAATGCTGACGATTATTATTGCTCTGTCTGCTACTGGTTGGGTCGGCATGGCGCGGTTGGTGCGCGGACAAATCCTGCAATTGAAAAATCAAGAGTTCATTCTGGCTGCCCAAGTACTGGGAGCGAGGTTTTCACGAATTTTGCTAAAGCATCTGATTCCCAACACATTTGGCGTCATTATCGTAAATTTGACCTTTACGATTCCATCGGCGATTTTTGCGGAATCTTTTCTCAGCTTTCTTGGACTCGGTGTACAAGCTCCCGTCGCCAGTTGGGGGACGATGACAAACGATGGCTTGGGCGTTATTTTAACGGGTGATTGGTGGCGACTTTTTTTCCCGGCATTGATGATCTCGCTGACGATGTTCGCCTTCAACGTATTCGGTGACGGTTTGCAGGATGCACTTGATCCACGTCTACGCGATTAGAGACGACAGGGGGAATGAGGATGAATCAGCATTTGCTGACAATCGATAACTTACGGGTGAATTTCAAGACATATGGTGGTGAGGTTCAAGCCGTGCGGGGAGTGTCCTTTTACGTGGACAAAGGGGAGACGGTTGCCATCGTAGGCGAGAGTGGATGTGGCAAGAGCGTTACGGCTCAAGCGATCATGGGATTAATTCCGAATCCACCTGGAAAAATCGTCGGGGGAAAGGTTGTATTTGAAGGAGCCCAAATCAGTCACCTGCCCAAAAAAGAGCTGCTGGGTATTCGCGGAACGCAGATCGGCATGGTGTTTCAAGACCCGATGACAGCGCTCAATCCGACGATGAAGGTAGGGACACAAATCGTAGAGGGGTTCGTTCGCAGCCACCAAGTATCGCGAGAGGAAGCGCGAAAGCGAGCGATAGAGATGCTTTCACTCGTAGGAATTCCCGATCCGGAAAAGCGAATCGATCAGTACCCGCACCAATTCAGCGGAGGGATGCGTCAGCGTGTGGTCATTGCGATTGCTCTTGCTTGCCAACCCAAGCTGGTGATTGCTGATGAGCCGACGACAGCACTGGATGTGACGATTCAGGCGCAAATTTTGGATTTGCTCAAGCGACTGCAAGAGGAACAGGAGTTGTCGGTTGTGATTATTACCCATGATTTGGGAGTCGTAGCCGAGATCGCTCATCGCATGGTTGTCATGTATGCAGGAATGGTGGTAGAGACTGGGACGGTTGAGGACGTTTTTGCAAATCCTCGTCACCCGTATACATGGGGACTGATGCGCTCCCTCCCTCGTCTGGATGAAGGTGAAAAGCAACGGCTGATTCCCATCGAAGGCAGCCCTCCAGATTTGTTCAATCCGCCCGTCGGCTGTCCGTTTGCTGCCCGCTGTGATTTTGCGATGGAGATATGCGAACAGCAGATGCCCGTGACGAGCGAATTCGGGCGTGGACATCAGGCAGTTTGCTGGCTCCACGATCCACGGGCACCGCGAATAGAGGAGCTGGTGGCAGCAGGGAGGCAGGGAATATGACAGAAGCTTTGCTTGATGTTCGCGATTTGAAGAAGTATTTTTCGCTTGGAACGGGATTTGATTTGAAAGCAGTCGATGGTGTTTCGTTTACGATCAACAAAGGGGAGACGTTCGGTCTGGTCGGCGAAAGTGGCTGCGGGAAGTCTACGCTAGGCCGGACCATTATTCGCCTATATGATCATACAGATGGGGAAGTGCTGTTCAAAGGGAAGAATGTTCATCAGCTTCGCGGAAAAGAAGCGGGGCAGTTCAATCGGGATGCCCAGATGATTTTTCAGGACCCGCAAGCCAGTCTGAACCCGCGTATGACCGTGGAGGATATCATTGCAGAGGGCTTGGACATTCATCATTTGAGTCGCGGGATGAGACGAGAGCGTGTGGCGGAACTGCTCCATCTAGTGGGTTTGCATAAGGATCATGCGCAGCGCTTTCCGCATGAATTCAGTGGGGGACAGCGCCAACGGATCGGAATCGCGCGGGCGTTGGCAGTGGAACCGGAATTTATCATTGCTGATGAGCCGATCTCCGCACTCGACGTCTCGATTCAAGCGCAAGTCGTCAATTTATTAGAGGATTTGCAGCATGATCGCGGATTGACCTATTTGTTCATCGCACATGACCTGTCCATGGTCAAACATATTTCCAACCGGATTGGCGTCATGTATTTGGGAAAAATGGTTGAGCTTGCATCGAGCTATGAGCTGTACACTCGTCCGTTGCACCCCTATACGCAGGCGTTGCTTTCTTCTGTGCCAGTGCCTGACCCAACGGTGAAGCGGGAGCGTATCGTTTTGCAGGGAGATTTGCCGAGTCCAGCCAACAAGCCGAGTGGTTGTGGTTTTCGTACGCGCTGCCCACTCGTACAACCTCGCTGTGCGGAAGAAGTGCCGAAGTGGCAGGAGGCGCAGCCCGGGCATTGGCTGGCTTGTCATTTGATAGAGTCGTAAGAGAGGAAGAAGGGCTGTTCCCGATCGGTGGGACAGCCCTTTCTCGTGAGATTATAAATAGTAGAAACAGGTAAGAATGATCGAGAAGACAATCAGTCCAGTGCCCGACGTGAGAAAAAACGAGGTTCCGACTCGCACGAATGACTCTTTCTTTTCCTCGAAAGCAGGGTCGTTTGCCTGAACGATGTCACTGTCCATCATGCGCGGCTTGCGAAAGAACATCCCTTTCAGCTGTTTGAATCCCCGTAGAAATATAGTGAAAAATCCAGAGCGTGTAACGACGGCAATACTCCCAACGATCAATAGGAAAAGACCGATTAAAAAGCTCTGGTTAATCAATGGAACCAACGTACCTGCTTGAATGGTAATTCCTAAAATCACACTGCTGATCACCGAGAGAGCGAGTAGTAGAATGAGCCATTTTGTCAACGAAGAAGCACGTCCTTTTTATAGTGTGGGTACAATGCGCTCTGCTTCCCGCAAAAAAGCTCGAACGGCAGGTGGGGCTTCACGAAGCGAGCGTACAGCCAAGCCAATTTGCCGAGAGAGAGGCGGTGTGATTTCTATGACAGCGACATCGGGTAGTTGCGCTGGTAGAGTCAGTGACGGAACGACTGTCACCCCAACACCGCTTTCTACCATTGCGAGTATCGTTGTATTATCCGCGATTTCATAGGAAACATTTGGCGTAAGTCCAGTCTTGGCAAACTCCGCGCCTATCAACAAGTGACAACCAGCCATGGGCATGAGAAACGATTCGCGGGCTAATTGCTCCAAGGTAAGAGAGGGCTCTTTTGCCAGAGGATGATGGGCTGGCACGACAGCATGCAGGGCGTCTGTCGTCAGTAGAATTCCCTCTAGCTCGTCATCGGGCCACACATGAAACCCGACATCGACAACCCCAGAGCGAACCCATTCTTTTATTTCTTGATAGCTTCCTTCATATAGCTTAGTTTGCATATGCGGATAGTGACTCTGCATTGCTTTTAGCAATTTTGGCAGGAGCTGAGCGGTTACGCTGGGAAAAGAAGCAATCCGGAGCGTCGCCTCCAAATGCTCGCTTGATTCGGCAGCTATCTGTTTAATCAACGAGACGTTTTCCAATATGGTCCGAGCAGAGGCGACGATTTTTTCGCCAGCTGCGGTCAGCTTAACACCGCCACGATTTCGGATGAACAAGGAAATACCAAGCTCTTTCTCCAGTGCGCCGATGGTATGACTCACTCCTGACTGGCTCAATCCGATTTGTTCTCCAGCTCGCGTGAAATTACCAGCGTTCGTGACAGCCACAAGGACTTCCATTTGAAACAAAGTCATGGAGCTCCTCCTTTCATGAAGTTTTTATCATGGTTGGTATGCGAAAGCTTCATTTTACAGCGCGGTTGCATCACTTTAAGATGAAAAGTAAGAGAAGCATTCGTTTAACAAAAGGAGAGAAATAACCATGAATCATGTGAGCGTATACCATGTGGACGCCTTTACGAGAGAGCCATTTGCAGGCAATCCCGCAGGCGTCATCCCGGAAGCAGGTACTTTGACTTTACAACAAATGCAGAAAATTGCCAATGAGTTGAATCTTCCTGAGTCTGCCTTTTTGATGCCGTCTGACCATCCAGAAGCAGATTTTCGTATTCGCTACTTTTCTCCTTCGGTTGAGATCGATTTCTGCGGCCATGCGACAGTGGGTTCTGCTTGGCTATTGGCAACAGAGCGCGGATGGTTGGAAAAGGGTAGCCGTATTGTGTTTGAGACCAACGTCGGGTTGATACCTGTTCAATTGGTGATGGAAGATGGTCAGTTACAGCGAGTGGAAATGACCCAAATCAAGCCTTCTGTGAAGGAGTTTGATTTCGACAGAGAAGAGGTAGCGAGGCTGGTAGGCATAACACCCGCTGATCTGGACGATCGCTATCCGATGAAGCTCGCTTCCACTGGCAATATGCATCTACTCGTTCCAGTCCGCACCCGACAGGCGATTGATGCAGCGCAGCCATTGATCTCAACGCTCGCAGAAATGAACAGGGACCACGGCATCACAACAACCCATTTGTTTACGTGGGATGCTCCTGAAGGCTATGACTTGTATACGAGGGATTTTGCGCCTGCGATCGGGATTGCAGAAGATCCAGTGACAGGTGCTGCAAACGGCGCGTTGGCTGGCTATCTGGCATTGGAAGAGTTGCTGCTGTCAGCTGGACAAGTGCACCAGCTTGTGATTGGGCAAGGGCATGCGATCGGACGGCCTGGGACGTTGTATGTTACGGTTGACAGGTTGGGGGAGTCGCCAGTCATTCGCGTAGCAGGTGAGGCGAATGTGACGATTGCGGGGCAGATGAGAGGATAATATGTGGTTGGGAAAGACGTTCTTCCAGAAGGACGTCTTTTTGTTTAGTTGATAAGAGTTTATAAAAACTTTCTATTAACATAAGTGTAACGAATGCTTTTTCAAAAAGTTTGATGATGCTCAAAAGGGTACTGAGCTAGAAGCAAGTTGTAAGGATAATTAAGTCATTTTACTAGATATTAGCTAGTTTGAACTTTTTAGTAAGTTCCTATTGATCCCATATGAGGAATTATCTATAATTCTAAAAGCATTGTTTAGGTAAAATTTACATTTTTATCTGTACTTACTTTTATGGAGGAGATGGAAAGAGACTGGAGGTGTTTTTTTAAAAAATAAGGATTAGTACCTAAGTTCATTACAATAAGACAAGGAGCTATAGGAATGAACCAGAGATTCATCCGCTCAATCAGTAGTGTAAATGTATTCCTACTGCTTGCTTTACTGTTTTTACAACTTGTACCTGAGCATGGTATGGCAAGTGCAAATAGCAAAACGTATTTAATTGGATTTAAAGAAAACAAGAGAGCGAAAGTAAAAGCAATTCAGAGGTCATCTGTTCAACAACTTAGTTCAAAAGTTATGGTTGCAAAGTTAACTGAGAGTGAAATGGAAGCAATGTCTCAGGACGAGAATGTAGCCTACATTGAAGAAGATAGTGAAGTAGAGTTAGCGGAAACAAGCGTGTTAGAAAACCAGAAGATTCCGTGGGGGATTGCGCACATAGGAGCACCTCAAGCTCACGAGAAGAATTACTTTGGTCAAAATATCAAAATTGGAGTTTTGGATACGGGTATATCCAATCATGAAGACATCGAAGTGAGTGGAGGCATTTCCTTTGTAGAGGGAAATGAAGATTTTTCTGACGATCACGGACATGGAACTTCAGTGGCCGGAGTTATAGCTGGTAAAAATAATGACTTCGGTATTGTAGGCGTTGCGCCAGAAGCTGAAATTTATTCCATTAAGATACTTGATGAAAAAGGTCATGGTAAGTATTCCAGTATGATCCAGGGTATTGAGTGGGCGATTCAGAACGAGATGAATATCATTTCGATTAGTGCTGGTGGTTCTATAGATAGTCGTGCTTTACATGACCAGATAATAAGAGCGAACAATCATGGAATATTAGTCATTGCGGCAGCTGGAAATAAAGGAATGGGTGGACAGACCCAGCTATATCCTGCTCAGTATGATGAGGCACTGTCCATTGGTTCAATTGATCAGGATAATCAGCGTGCTAGTTCTTCAAGTGTTGGTAGAGGATTGGACCTAATGGCTCCTGGTGTTAATATCCTAAGTACATCGCTTAATGGAGAATATGAACAACGTTCAGGCACTTCTTTAGCAACTCCTCATGTAGCTGGTGCAGCCGCTGTCATTTGGTCAAAAATGGGGAATGCCACCAATCAAGATGTACGTGATCTTTTAGTCGATACGGCAACAGATCTAGGGGAGTCGCGGTTTTATGGAAAAGGTCTTGTAAATCTGGGAAAAGCTTTGAGAGTAGGGAATACAGAGAGCCCTCAGATTGCATCACTCGAATCCTCTACAAAAGAATTGCGTCTGCCAAAGGGCGGAAATTCTCAACTGAAGATTACAGCGAATATGACAGATGGCAGCAGCAGAGATGTCAGCAAGGAAGTTACTTATAAGAGTAAAGATGAAAATATCGCGAAGGTAGCGCCTTCAGGTTTAGTAACGGCAAGTGGAATTGGAGATACACAACTGACCGTTGAGTTAAGTGAAAAAAGCATTGATATTCCCATTTCTGTAACTGAAAGCGCTCCATTAATCCCAAGAGGTGCTCTAGATAGCCCCGAAAACGGCGAGTTAATCAGCGGCACATATACACTTAAGGGATGGTATCTTGATCCAACAGGAGTATCCACAATCAGTATCCTGATTGATGGGGTGAAAGTTGGAGAGGCTTCCTATGGAGATGTAAGACCAGACATAGAAGCCCAATATCCAGCCTATCAGAATGGTAATGCAGGGTTTCATTATCAATTGGATACTCGAGCTTTAATTGTTGGTACGCACACCGTCTCGGTTAAAGTTCAAAATACTGATGGACAACAAACTGTTATAGAAGAAACGACAGTTTATGTTGGAGATATGGAACCCGTAAGTGGACTTCATGCAGATGTGACCAGTTTAGACCTGACAGTTGAAGCCTCACATCAGCTAGTTGTATCTACTGTTTTAGAAGATAAAACGGTAAAAGATGTTACGAGTCTTGCAAAATACACTTCTTCGGATGAAAGCATCGTTACAGTAGACTCTACAGGCGTTGTAAAAGGAATAGGGTATGGTAATACGGTTGTTACCATTCGTTACGAAGGGCAATCTATTACGATTCCGGTCACGATTAAAAAGGAAGAACCACTGACACCGCGTTGGGAAGTAGAAACGCCAGTGAGTAATTCCACGATATCAGGGGTTGCACTCATAAGAGGATGGTACCTAGAACCATCAGGTGTATCAAAGATAGAAGTGCATTTAAATGGAGAAGCGTTAGGGGAAGCTACTTATGGGCTTACCCGTCCTGATATCGAAGCTTCATATCCTAAATATCAGAATGCTACTGCCGGATTTGAGTACGCTCTTGATACAACGCAGTTGAATGAAGGACTGCATACGATTAAAATAACTGCCTTCAATCTGGAAGGTACTCAGCATGTTCTGGCAGAACGAGAAATTTTAATTGGTCGTGCAGAACCAGCTACAAGTCTAGTAGCAAATATAAGCAAAATAGATTTGGTACAAGGCAATACACTGCAATTATCTATTTCTGCTGTATTACTGAATCAACAAATGAGAGATGTGACCAGAGAGGTTCAATACAGTGCTGAAAATCCTGCAATCATCAGCATTTCAGATACCGGCATCGTAACGGGTATTGAAGTTGGTCAATCAAATGTAATCGTGAAATACCAGGATCAAACACTTAAGATACCAGTATTGGTCAAAGCTGCAGCAGGTCTGACTCAAGGAGGAATTGACAGTCCTGCAGACAATGCAGTGATCAGTGGTGTTTATCCCGTAACAGGCTGGTTTATAGACTCGACTGGTGTTGAACGTATTGAAGTATTAGTCGATGGAGTCGTTATTGGTGAAGCAACGTATGGGGTTCCTCGACCAGAGATAGAAATTACGGATGTCTCTATGACTGACGGAAACGTTGGATTTTCCTATAGTCTCGATACAAGTAATCTGCAGGAAGGTTCTCATACCATTTCTGTTAGAGGAACGGGTAAGGCCGGAAATCAAACCATGCTGGGGCACAGAACGATTCAAGTAGTCAAATTGCTTCCAGTAATAGATTTACAGGCAGACGTCACAGAGTTAAAAGTTCCTCAAGGGAAAACTCATCAATTCACAATTAAGGCGGTACTGGAAGATAAGAGTACGCATGATGTAACAAAGTTGACCCTATATAACATTGAAAATGCATCGATAGCTAAGGTAAGTACAGGTGGTCTGGTTACTGCTTTAGCACAAGGTAGTACAAGTATCACTGTTAAATATGGGGAGCAAAGTATCAAAATCCCTGTAGTCGTTTCAGAAGCAGAAGCACTTAAGACCATGGGTGAGATAGAAGCGCCTGTAAACGGTGCGGTTGTTAGTGGTAGCTATAAGATAGCAGGATGGTTCTTGAATCCTTCTATAATCACAGAGTATCTAGTTCTCATTGATGGGATGGAAAGTGGGAAAGCAGAACTGGGTATTGCACGTCCTGATATCGCACTGCTACATCCGGATTATAAAAACACGCATGCAGGTTTCAGTTATTCAGTTGACTTATCGGAACTTCAGCCAGGTAATCATACGGTTTCTGTTATTGCGAAGGATAGTGAAGGCAAACAATATCCATTAGCAGAAAAAAACTTCGTAATCGGAAATACCGTTCCAGCGGTCAGTTTGCAAAGTGTAGGGCCAACTATTAACTTAGCAAAAGACTCTGTTCAGAAACTACAAATTACTGCAAGTTTTGAAGGTCAACAAACCACGAGAGACATTACAGGAGAAGCAGTATATACAGTAGAAAACCCGGAGGTTGTTTATATTAGCCCATTGGGTAATGTAACAGGGCTGAAGGTGGGAATGACAAAAATAATTGTCAACTATGGTAGCCAGACAATTACCATCCCTGTTGTAGTGACGGAAACAGAATCAGGTTCTCTGACAGCCAAAGGGCAAATAGATATCCCATTGGAAAATACTGAGATTGGCGGGACTACAACTATACAAGGATGGCTGCTTAATCCAAATGGTGTCTCAAAAATCGAAGTCTTCGTGGACGGGCAATTACAGGGAACGGCAGTTTATGGAGGACCTCGACCAGATATCTTGGCAATGTATCCACTCTATAAGAATGCAAATGCTGGCTTTCAATATTTATTAGATACGTCTTTGTTTCCGGAAGGCAATCACAAAATAACGGTTCAAGTAACTGATAAAAGCGGTTCGAAAATTCTCGTGCTCGAAAGAAACGTAACCATTGGTCCTGTTACTGGAATCACACCGAATCATACTAATGTCACATTGGCAAAAGATAAGACGGTATCATTCACTGTTATTGCATCCTATCGGGATAAGAGTACAAAGGACGTAACAGGAGATGTAACCTACACAATCGATAATCCAGCTATTGCCAAAATAGATGACGCAGGATTAATAACAGGGCTTTCATCAGGGAGTACTGTCCTTACTGTTTCTTATGCCGGCATAGTTAAGCAGTACCCCATACAGGTAAATGGTAACGTTTTGATTACAGGGGGCGCTATTGACAGTCCGCAAAATAATGAGCTGATTAGTAAGGATTACAACATTACAGGATGGTTCGTTTCTTCTAGTGGTGTTGAGAAAGTAGAAGTTTTGATGGATGGAGAAAAGCTGGGCGAGGCGAAATATGGCCTTGAACGACCAGATATTCTGCGTCAGTACCCAGAGTCACCTCATCTGAAGCCAGGTTTATCCTATCTATTGGAAGTTGACCAGATGCAATTGGGGCAACATCAATTGAATGTCCTAGTCACTGAAAAAGACGGAAAACAAACGAATATGGAGAAGACAATCACTGTTGTTGAACCCATACATGATACTTATGCTTTATGGTTACAGTTTTCTGATCAACAAGGAAAGAACAACTGGTCCTATGAAGAGGTAAGTGAAGGTCGCTTTACTGACTTGAGTTGGGATAAAGACGCAGAAGAGTGGAAGAGTGAACGTAGCGGAACGGCAATCGGAAATACCTGGATAAAAGTCGGGAGCTCTGATCCTGCCCTTAAATGGAAGGCGCCACGCTCAGGAAAAATTCAAGTTAGCGGCTGGATTTCCAAGATTCAAGTCGACGAGGGAGACGGAGTCAACGTTAGATTAATGAAAGATGATCTTCAAATCTGGCCATCCTCAGGGTGGCAATCGATTGATTTTAACGATGACATTGGTGTGGAAATCCAAGAGGAGCTTGTTGTTGAAGAAGGCGACGTACTGATTTTTCAAGTGAATCAGAAAGAAACCAGTGTAGGAGATCTTCTTAAATGGACACCTGAAATTACCTATATGACAAATGAGGTGAACGATAATTCTGCTCCACAAGTTTATCTGACCTCTCCTGTTATTGGTAAGGCTGTTTCAACCGTTGATTCTGAGGATGTCATCGTCATATCCGGTTTGGCGAATGATCCGAATATGGGGGATCAAGTTCATATTTGGTATCAGCTAGATGAGGAAGATCCCCATGAACTAACTCGTTTTACGGCAACCGAGAACTCGAATGAATTTTTGTACAATCTGCCCATCAGCAATTTGAAAGCGGATCATCTATACTCCCTGCGTGTCTGGGCAGTGGATCAGAAATCCAGTAAGTCTCTCGTTGAAAAAGTCGACTTTAATTTGGATATGAGAGCTCAAGCTGAGAGGGAAGATATACTTGTTACCGCCCATTGGAAATCTCCTAAAGATAGAGAAGAATTTCAAAAAGGAAGCCGGGTTACAATAAATTGGGATTACTCTAGCTATAGAGGGTTCTCAAGTAGAATTGCCTCGCAAGAATTAACGATTTATATTAGCGAGCGAGGGTATGTCACTTCAATCGTAGATGAAAAGTTAACGGGAACTGCACGCTCTTATGTATTCGATACAAGTTTTATACAGAAAAACGCACTTATTGATGTGCGTGTGAGAGCGATAATGGAGGATGATCTTCCTCCCTATGTCTTTGGTGGTACCGCTAAACTGGAGTTCAATGTACTAACTACCAATCAAGCACCAGTTGTAGATATTTCAGAGCTAAAGATGATGGACAGTGGTCGTCAAGGATTAATCAATTATTCGTTTAAAGAGAATGATGTTACAGACAAAATCGTATCGACCAAATTAAGAGTAGGCCTGACACCAGGTGGGAACGAGCTTGGGGAGAAAGAAGAGGCAATTTCCGAAGCTTCCCAAGACAGGTATGCGAGTAATCGATACTTTTTCCCAATCACAAAAGATATGTTGTATCAGACCGTTTATTGGACTGTGCAAGCACAGGATAATCGTGGGGCATGGACAACACCAGTTAATTACTCTGTTCGATTGGTAGATGCTCTGCCAAAGATTGTAATCCATACCCCAGGGGCAAAAAGAGTCATTGATATTGATGAGACTTTTACACTGGAAGGAACCTATACCCGTCTTGACTCAGGAGATATCATCTCTGGAAGAGTTAATCGAAATAAAGGTCCTAAACAATTTGTTGCCAGTGGAAATTCTGGACAGTGGTCACTTAGCTGGACGGGAAGAGAACTCGGACAGGGTACCTATTCGAATATTGAAGTATCAAGTCAAAGTGGTTTTGTAGCAGTTTACCCCGGAAGCTTAACTGTTGAAAAGAAACCAGATGCGCCGAGCATTATTAGTGTGGAAGCAGATACCAATTCTATTAAAGTATTTTGGAGTCCTGTCATAGGAGCAACTGACTACGGAGTACAAGTAGATGGTGGTGGGATTAAGCGGGTAGGTAATGTTACTGATTATACGATCACGGGCCTACAACCGGCACGAGCTTATACCATTAGGCTTTGGGCATACAATTCATCCGGTATCGGCAGTTATAGCAGTTCTATTACGGTTGAAACGAAACCAGCAGAAAGTAATTTTAATCTGTTGGTCGAGTATAACCCGGTAAGAATGCATTTTCCTGCTAACCAGGCTAAATACTTTAAAATCACAGCTAGAACGAACGGAGTGTATGAGTTCACATTAAACAATGACTCAGGTTTACCTGCAGATGCAATAATATCTGTTTATAAAGGGGCAGGCTTGCAGGCGCATGAGGAAGTCTCTTCAGGGAGTAATGGAAGAGTGAACCCAGTATTTGTTGCAGGGAAAACCTATTATTTGAAGATTGTAGGGAATAGTACCTTTTACGGCACACTTCTGGCAACGCCAGGAGGCGATTCCTTTGCCTTTAATAAGCCAAACGATATCACGATTCAAGGTAAACAACTTGTAGATATTAACATGAATGCCCCAGTTTCAGGTAGGTATCGCATGGTCACACAATTGAAAAATCCAAGCGATAAATATCCTGTCTTAACGGTATATTCTTACGGAAAGCAAGTGGCCCCAAAGGAGATGCCAAGTACATCTGAAGTCATTTATGATTTGGTTCCTGGACCCTATGTGATTAGATTGGTCAACACAGAAAGTTATCCAGTCAACGTAATTTTTACTGTCTTTGCTCCAGCGCCTGGGGGCACTGTTTACGAGTATGTGTACGATCAAAATAATCGTATTAAGGCGATAAAAGAAAATGGCGTCGAAAGCGTTATTTTTTCGCATGATGAGAATGGAAATATCACAAGTAGCACAAAACAAACAGCTTCACCGCCACCCAAGGCTTCTGCCTTAAGTCTTGATCTGGAGAAAGTGGATGTATCACCCGGTAATTCCAAAACGATTAAGGTCATGGCAACATTGGATAATGGGAATCAGGTGGATGTAAGCTCGCAGGCTGTGTATGTCGTGGAGGATCCTTCGGTTGCATACATCAGCAAGGGGATTGTGTTTGCAGTTAACGGTGGGACGACGCGAGCCAGGTTGTTTTACGGAGGGCAGTCGAAGACGTTAACCATTACGGTTGATGCACCGGCCGTTCACTTGACAGCGATCAGTCTTACACCAGTGCAATCCACCATTACAGAAGGTCAGATTCAACGCTTGTACGCATCCGCTTATTTCTCAGACGGAAGCACCAGAGACATTAGTAGCGATGCTAGCTATGACACCTCGAATTCATCTGTTGCTCAGGTAAGCAGCCAGGGTGTCGTAACAGGTATTACAGCAGGAGCAGCAACTATTTCCGTTTCTTATGATGGTAAACATGCATCTAGCCAGGTAAATGTTCAAGGGGCTACCATCCAAGAAATTAAAGTAATTCCAATGCAAGTATCGCTGATTCCAGGTGGTACTCAACAGCTTCATGTAACGGCGACCTACTCTAGCGGGGTAGAGGAAAATATTACAAATAGAGTAATGTATTCAATCATTAATGCCAATATTGCAACACTGAATCCTGGTGGACTGGTTACAGCACTTTCGCCAGGAGATACACAAATCACTGTAAGCTACGGTGGGCGAAGTACTAACATTCCTATTACGGTTTCAGGAAATGCCATCAGTCTCGTGTCTTTGACTGTTACGCCAGCGACAGTGAGCATTGGCAAAGGAGCCAATCAACAGCTGGAAGTGAAAGCGACCTACAGTGATAACAGCCATACAATTGTAACGAATCAGGCGACTTATCAGAGTTCGCAACCTGCTATCGCTAGTGTTGGGCCAAGTGGCTCCGTTACTGGAGTGATGGTCGGATCATCTACTGTAACAGTATCTTTTGGTGGCAAAACAGTTACAATTCCTGTTCAGGTCACAGAGACTGCGCAGAGTCTAGAAGTTACACCAGTCAGTCTGAACATGTTAGTTGGGAAGACACAGCAGTTAAAAGTATCAGCGACCTATAAGGATGGCAAAAACATTGATGTTACAAAACAAGCAATCTACTTGCCAGGAGATGCTGCAGTGGTAACCGTTGATTCAAACGGGGTGGTTACGGCTGTTAAGGCAGGTAGTACAAACATCACCGTTTTCTTTGGGGGAGCGAGTGTGGCTGTGCCTGTTTTTGTTACTGCTGAGAACGTAATTCAAAGCATAAAAGTTATACCAGAAAAGATAAAAATGCTAGAGAATGGAACGAAACAGTTACTTGTAAAAGCAGTTTTTATGGACGGTACAGAAGTGGATGTAACGAATAAAGCTTCGTATACATTGGAAGATCAAGCGATTGCTTCTGTTACTTCTGATGGACTGTTAATGGGATTAAAAGTGGGAAGTACCTCTATCCAAATTAGTCATTCAGGAAAAACCATGAATACCATGTTGCATGTAGTAAGCGTTGAAAATAAGATAGCACTCTTGTCCGCAGGTGGAGCCCACACGTTGATGGTG